>JACQNB010000049.1 GCA_016203265.1 Candidatus Woesearchaeota archaeon
CGCAATCATCGCGTTTTGAAACGATAGAACAATGTTCATTGGCCAGTAATATTTTCCGTAGAGAAAATAATCAGTACTCTTCTTCGGTCGCCAAGGGAGGGACATCTGGAGAATCGCTCGGATTGCGCGCCTCATCGCCGGCGTGCCCGACATAATCAGGTGTCGGAGCTTCCTCATCAGGACCACCGCCGACGGAAGGACCGTCGTTGACTTCCCGTGTTTGCGAGCAGGCGACCAGCAAGAACATCAACAGCACTGCCATCACCGCTTTCATTCCCGAGGAAGGGACGCTTGAGATTATAAGCTTTACCCCCAACACATTCGAATTCACTTCGCCAGCTTCCACAACACGTCGAAATAGGCCTGATACGTGGTCGCGATCTCTTGGTTCTTGATGAGAATCGCCACCGGCTCGAAACTCCAGATGATGATGGCGACCTTGTCGCCGTAGATGTTCGTGGAGACGGGAGACGCGAACTCGTCCGGCAAAAACCTGACTTCGCCGAGCGGGATGGGCTCTGCGCTCGTGCGTTTGCCTGCGTAGATGAGGTGCAGCTTGACTTTTTTCGCGACCCTTTTCGCGGTATAGTGCCCGAGATAATACTTGAGGATGTCGGGCGCGTTCTTGGCCGCGCCCATGATGAAGACATCCTCGCCCACGTTGATTTGGTCGTCGAAAATCGCCTTGATGCCCTCCACGCCGCGGTAGAACGTGGTTTCCTGCTTCTGTTTGGCTTCCTTGAACTTGGCATTTAAGGACGGAAGGAGCGAGTTGAGGTCGGTTTCGGTTTGTTTAAGCAGTTCAGCGAGCCGTTGCGGATTCTCCGGCACGTAGAAGCGCTTGTCGTTCTCCTTGATGTAGGCGACAAGTCCTTTTTCGATCAGACGCTCCAGTGCGTCGTAGACGCTCCTGCGGTGAATGCCGGTTTTCCTCGAGATGATGCCTGCCTGTGCGCGTCCTACATCGATGAGCGTGACGTAGATTTTTGATTCGGTCTGCGTCAAACCCAAGGGAACGAGCTTTTCGAACATGAGGGAAGCGTTCGCCCACCGGTATTTAATGCTTAAGTTTAAGTAGGATATTTTCAGTCCGCAACGCATGAAAGCGCTTTCCCTGAAGCAGCCATGGGCTGAACTGGTCGTTTCGGGAAAGAAGACCATCGAAACGCGCACGTGGAACACGTCCTTTCGCGGAACATTCCTGGTCCACGCCTCGCGAATATCGAACAAGGACGCGATGAAGCGCTTCGGCTTCACCTCACTTCCGACCGGATGCATCGTGGGGGAAGCGAGACTTGTTGACGTCAAATCCTACGGTACCAAAGCCGCGTGGGACGCGGATGAGCAGAAGCATCTTGCGCGCATCGAATGGACGAAGAAGAGGTACGGCTATCTTCTTGCGGATGTCAAACGCCTCAAACCGCAACCTCTAAAAGGCAGGCTCAATTTCTTTGCAGTGGAATGGGACCCTCACACCAAGAAATAGATGGCGTTCTCCGTATGCTCGCGAAGCGGCAAGGCAGCACGATGCTCGGACGCATGGGGCAAAAGTACGAACCGTTCAAGGTGTTGATCTCCACCATCCTGTCCGCGCGCGCGAAGGATGAAGTGACTGAAGTGCTCGCGGAGAACCTGTTCAAGAAATATCCGGACGCAACATCGCTCGCGAAAGCGAAACCTTCTGACGTGAAAAAGATCATCCGCAAGATCGGGTTCTTCAACGCAAAAACCAAGAACGTCATTGGCGCGGCAAAGATGCTGCTGTCTGATTTTGAGGGGAAGGTCCCGGATACGTTGGAACAATTGATTGAGCTGCCAGGCGTTGGCAGAAAGGTCGCGAACTGCGTCTTGGTCTATTCGTTCGCGAAGGACGCTATTCCTGTCGACATCCACGTGCACAGAATCTCGAACCGTCTCGGCTGGGTCAAGACCGGGCAACCGGAAGAGACCGAGCAGCGACTGATGACATTCTTGCCACGCAAACACTGGCAAATCCTGAACGACACGCTCGTCAGCCATGGCAAGACCATTTGCGCGCCCATTTCGCCGAAATGCTCCCAGTGCCCGATCGCGAAACACTGCAAACGGGTCGGCGTGACGAGCACGCGATGATTTGTCGGAACGTATTTAAACGGGGCATTCTTGAAATGACCCCATGAGTGAAGACCTCGCAGCATTGTTCAATAAAGAGATCGCAGACGTCCAGCGCCGCGAGCCACCTTCGGATATCGATCCCTACAAAAACAGCTCCCTCCCGAAGGCGTTCACGGATCGCGTCCAGCGGTTCTATGACGATTGCGCGCAATTGCGCAAAGGAATCCGGACGGGGGCGCTCTACCTCGACGAGATCGCCTCCACGGTCCAGGAGATGCGACGCGAAGCCCGTTCCTGGCACGCATACCGCATATCAGACGTCTTTTCCGCGCCTGCGCTCAAGCGCATCATTGACGATCACGTGATGTTTGCCTGCAAGTATGCCCAAGAGACCGCGTTGGAAACCTGGACCCTGTGGCACGAACCGCAAACGTTCCGGCACTCGAATGCGCGCACATGGCATGAATACCTCTGGCTCGTTCCCAGCCCGGAAGGCACGACACAAGAGCTGGAAACGCTCATCAATACGACGCCCGAACCTATCCCTCACGCAAACCCGTGGGCCGTTGCCGCGTCTGCCGTGGTTGGCGCGACGATCTGCGGACTCGGATTGTATCTGACGCCGCCAATCATCGATGACCCCCTCATCCTGCTGGCAGGCATGCTTCCGGGAGCTGGCTATGGCGCGCTCATCGGACTTTCGCACAAGCAGAACGGCAACTATTGGAACAGTACTGGCGGGCCAGACCGGTAGTTAGGCAATTCTTCCGACCAGATAGCCCGAGCCGAACAGGAACACGACCAATCCTAATGCACACAGGCTCAGGATGAAGAACATCACGCCAAGCAATAGACCGATAACTGCGAACGCGTTGCCCGAGAACTTCTTCGGATGACGCTTGATTTTGCTCAACGCCGCCTTCGACAGCAGGATTGCCATCAGCGTGATGAAGCTGCCGACGAACGGAATCCAGAACGTCAATGCCCCAAGGATGCCGAA
>JACQNB010000060.1 GCA_016203265.1 Candidatus Woesearchaeota archaeon
ATGCCGTCGCCTTTCTCGCCAACGGCTTCAATCGTGACGTCAAGCTCTTCGCCGACCTTCACCGGAGCCGTTGCCATCGGTCGGGCACCATACCCGCCGCTGCTACCATATCCACCACTGCTGCCGCCTTCGCGACTGCCACCATATCCTCGATTTCCGTACATAGTTCATTTCACCTATTAGTATATCGGAGAACCGTGTTCTCCGAGCATTTCTAGCCTTCACAGTATATAAATCATATGCATAAAAAAAGGACATTATGCGTCCGTGACGCCCTTTGCCTCATTAATGCTGAAGATGGCTTCGCTTTCCGCAAGGTTGGGCGCGTCAATCATCTTCGCGACTCGCGTGCCTTTCTTGCCGCGGCGCAAGTACACGCGGTACGTGCTGTTGTGCGCGACGACATGGCCTCCGACGGCCTCCGTGGGGTCCCCGAAAAACTGGTCGGGCTTGACCATGACCTGGTTTGTCACGTAGACCGCGAAGTTGTACTTTTCCGCGAGCTTCATCAGCACGTGCATGTGCTTGTTGATGCGCTGCTGCCGGTCCGCGAGCGTGCCGCGGCCGACAAATTCTGCGCGGAAGTGCGCGGTCAAGGAGTCAACGATGACGAGTTTCACGTTGAACCCTTGCTTTTTGACCAAGTCATCCACTTTTTCCGCGAGCAGCATCTGATGGTCGCTGTTGAACGCTCTCGCGACCTTGATGTTCTTGAGCACGTCTTCCGGCTCGAGCCCGAGACCCTTGGAAATCTGCACGATGCGTTCCGGTCTGAAGGTCCCTTCCGTGTCGATGAACACGACTTGGCCGTCGGCGCCGCCTTGCGCTCGCGGCAACTGTGCGCGGACTGCAAGCGTGTGCGCGATCTGCGACTTGCCCGAGCCGTACTGGCCGTACGCTTCCGTGATGGCCCCCGTTTCGAAGCCGCCGCCCATCAATTTGTCGAGCTCTTTCGCGCCGGTTGAGATCTTGATCATCTGCTCGCGCTTGCGGAGCATGTCGTTGCCGGACGTGAACTCCATCTCGAGGTTGGAACGCGCGATGGCGATGACCTTCTTGGCCGTCGCTTCCGACATTTCGGTCGCGCCGATGATTTCTCCCGGCGTCGCGACCGCGATGCTCATCAAGTCAGTGAATCCTGCCTGTTCCAGCTTTTCGACGGTCGCCGGCCCGATGCCGGGCAAGTCCGCGACGTTCGTGATCTTGCTCTTCGGCTGTTCCATCTCCAATTCAAGTTCTTGTTTCATGGTCTGTTCCTCGTTTTTGTTTTGATTGAAAAGAGGAGGCTTATGCCTCCTCCGTTGCGACCTCTTTGTCGCCAAGTGTCAAGTATTCGTACGCCTTCGTGCAGACGAGAACTGCCTTGGGCAAGTCGGCCACGTTCAGGCTTTTGGTGCCCTTCCACGTGCCGTCCTTGTCCTTGTAGCTCTTCTCGAACGAAACCGAGGGGAATGTCCTCGGCTGGCCGTCCTTCGACGTGCCTTCGTTCATCCACACCGTGGCGCAGACTGCGCCGGCGCGAAACTTCTTTTCGGGTTGTTTGTCTCCCATTGGTATCACCTGCGACAATGATGCACAACGCTTTTTAGATGCGTTGCGGTCATTTTTCCGGAAACTTTCCGGAAAATCCGGAAGATTTCCGGATTTTCGGATGCCTTGTTTATTAACATAGAACTAGTACGCGAAAATCGATTTAAATAGTTCGGGCTGGTGGATGTCTAGTGTCCAGTGGACTCAGAACACGAGTTTCACGACGATGCCCGCGATGACGCCAACGAACAGCAACGTCTCCGCAAAGGTGCCGGTCTCGAACGGACCCCGCATCTGCCAGTTCGACAAGGGATGCAGAAAGTTGACGCCCATGCGCGTCATGCCATCAGAAACCAAGTGCGTCAGGTAGCCAAACACAAGCGAAAGCCCCACAAACTGCTCGTTGAAATACCAGAACACGCCATAGATGAGCGCCGGCACGAACAGGCTGTGAAAGAACCCCCGATGCTTGAAGAACACCGGGATGATTTTGGTGACGGGACAGAGCCGGTTGATTTTTGACTTTTCGTGGTCGACATCCGGCAACAATGCGCCAAAGGCGACGAGAATCACGAACAAGAGCTTGCTGGGCACGGAAATGAACGGAAGGACGAGCAATGCGCAAAGGATGCCGATGGCGAGATGCGTTCTTCCGAGCATTACGCTGCCTGCGCGTCCAGACGCGCGAGCTCTTCTTCGGCAGACGCGGGGAAGACCAATTGAGCGACGAATTCGAGACGGTCAAAGAAGACATTCTTGTTGGTCTTGCCGACGATGCGGATCATTTTTCCCAACAAGTCCGAGTGAATGGGCTCAAAACTGTCCGGCACCTGACGATAGGCGAGAATCTCATCGGCAGTCTTGTTCAGCAAGCGCTCCATCTGGTTCCTGAAAAAGACAACGCGAATGTTTTCGGTGCCGTCGTCCAACGTGACGTTGAAAACACAGGAATAGTTCGGCGTGACCGCCCCATGGACCGCGCAGACCGCGTTCTTGGCGCTCTTGCTGCACTGCGGGCAGACCTCGAAGAACTTCGGGTTGAAGCTGCCGGTGATGGTGCCGAGGAGCTCGACGTTCTGGTCCTGCTCGTTGAGCTCTTTGATTGATTTTCTCGGGGCTGCGGCGCGCTCGAAGCTCTTGACGTCGCCGATGACCTCCCCCGGCGGATTGAGAATGACCCTGCTCTGGTCGCTCAAGTGGACTTCTTTGTAGCCTCGCGCATTATCTCTTGCCATGCCGTTCATGACGAGCACGATGCTGCCGAGAGTGACATCCTTGAGCAAATCAGTCTGTTCGTTCCAGGAAACGACACGGATGGAGCCGGTTTCATCGCCGATGG
>JACQNB010000056.1 GCA_016203265.1 Candidatus Woesearchaeota archaeon
AAAGGCAGTCATCAAGGACGAGCCGGCGAACGCCGCCGATGTTCCGATCACCTATGCTGACATTTCCAAAGCAGAACGATTGCTGCGCTGGAAACCAACCACGAACATCAAGGAAGGATTGAAGAAGTTCTATGATTGGTATTTGAGCAGTCCGGAAAGTTCTTCCTGATTCCTGCATCTCGAAATCCTGTTTCGCAACACGTTGCCTCCTTTCGCGGTCTTCGTGAACCACAACGCGTGCTGCTGGATATTGTTGAATGGCAACGCGTATTTCTTCGCCAGCGCGAGAAATTCGGTGAACAACGAGAGACGATTCACTTGCTCATACGTTCCTTTCTTCAGATAGTCATTGATTTGCTTGAACAGATACGGGTTTCCCATCGCGCCGCGCGCGATGAGGATGGCATCAACTCCTGATTCGTCAAGCCGTTGCTTGAACACTTCCGGCGTGAACACGTCGCCGTTGCCGATGACGGGAATGTTGACGGCTTCTTTTACTTTTTTGATAATGTCCCAATCAGCAACTCCCGTGTAACCTTGTTTCGCGGTCCGTCCGTGCACGCCGATGGCAGCAGCGCCCGCGTCTTCGGCCTTCTTCGCGACTTCGACGGCATTGATATGTTTTTCGTCGATGCCAGCCCTGATTTTCAAGGTGACGGGTTTCGAGACGGACGATGCAAGCTTGTTGATGAACGACGCGACGCCGTCGGCCGACTTCAGCATCGCAGAACCCGCGCCTGATTTGATGACCTTCCACGCGGGACAGCCGCAATTCACATCGATGACGTCGAACTTGTCCTCAATCTGTTGCGCTGCCTGAATGACTTCTTGCACCGAACTGCCGAACAATTGCACCGCGACCGGCGTTTCGCTCGGATCGGTCTTGAGCATGACATTCGTCTTTTCGTTTTTCCGCACGATGGCGGTGCCGGACACGAACTCAGTGCACGTGAGCCCGGCGCCGTATTTCTTGCACAATGCACGGAAGCACACATCAGTCACGCCCGCCATCGGGCTCAAGACCGTGGGACTGGAGAGCTTGGGAAAATGCATGTCTCGTCCGAGAGCGCAACCTTTATAAAACCTCTTTTGTGCACGGAAACGAGGTGAAGACAATGATTGAAAAACTCGCATCCTACTTTGTTCCCGGTTGTATGGTTGAGGACCGCAAACCAGACTACCGCGCGGAAATCAAAGCGCAGCTGGAACGGTTGGAACACCTCATTCCGCAAGCACAGGATTTTCAGTGCGCGATGGGCTATCTCGCGTTCATCGCAGGGCTTTCGCGCAACAAGGAACACCAATCGCGCCATCCTGAACCAGTCTTCCGTGATCAAGCGGCTTTGCGCGAACTGCTGAACGCCTACCGCGTGGTCGAGAACCGCGACGACCTTTCCCGCATGCTCTGGGACAACATCACGAGCATCGACCAATTGCAGAGCAAGATCCGCGCCGCGTCCACGACGGAGAACGCCTTGCGGTCTGCCTCGCTTGCCTCAGGATTGCATCATACCCGCGACCGAGGAGCGCACCGCCAGCGCAGCAGCGTTGCGTACGAAGAATAGTCAGCAAAACTTCTTGGCGTGCGTCGAAAATATTATTTTATACTTCCAGGTCTTTCTTTCCGCGGGCGAAAGCCGTCACCGTGCGCTAGGTCAAAAGATTGTTAAATGAACGGTCCGATGTGTTATCCATGCTTTTGCCGATCGTACCGCTCATTGATTACGAACCGTTGTTGCGCAACTATGCATTGCCGCTCGTTCGCAACGAACCGGATGCGGCTGACTTGGTGCAGGAGACCTTTCTGCGGGCGTTGAAAGCAGAGAATAAGCCGTTCAAAGCGAATGAGTACCCGCCGTGGCTTTGCACCATCCTGCACCATTGCTACCTCGACCGCGTGCGAAAGACCTCGCGCCATCCCGAATGTTCATTGGATGACTCGTCTTTGGACGCGTTCGTCGCGCCCGCGACAAACGTCACTTCTGATGTTGTCGAATTCATCATTTCTGCACTGCCCGCATCACGGCAGCCCATCATCAGGCTCCTCCTGCAGGATTACACGGGACCAGAGATCGCGGACACTTTGCACGTGCCTCTCGGCACCGTCATGAGTTCCGTGTATCACGCGCGCCGCCAGATGCGACGGTTCGTGCAGGAACATTTATAATCCCGTTTTCCTTCATTTTCGTCGGGGAACCATGTTACCGAATCCGCTTGATCGAGGGCTCGACAGAAAGGGTCCTATTCCGAGAATCCTCTCTGATAGAGGGATAAAACAAGCAATCGCGGACAGACTCATCACCATAACTCCTGCTTTGAACCCTGAGGATGGAACCCGAATCCAGCCCGCGACGCTAGACTTGTGCCTTCAAGTTGCGGACGGCGCTGAACATTTGTGCGTCTGCCATGATTTGCCCGATGAGATATTGCCCGTCAAGGAATTTCCTCAGAGCAGCCTCAGACGAGGCTACACCCTCCAGCCCCGTTCGGTGAACGAGCTCATCATGACCGAAACCATCTGGATGCCGTTTGATTTTATTTCACCATCCATCGAAGCGCGAAGCAGTTTGCGCCGACTCGGATGCTACTCTCCAACACAAGGACGGTATTTCTTCACGTCAGAGGACGGCTTGCATATCGAGCTTGGAAACTTTGGCCACAATGAGATTCGTGTCGGGAAAAACGACCGGCTTGCGCAGCTCTTTTTCAAGGTCGCGCCTTTTACGGATACATATGATTGCTTGCCTGCTGATTTTTACGATCGGCCTGAAGAGTGCAAAGCGCTTGGCGAACGTGTACGCGCGCTTGACATGGGCATCCAGATCACGAAAAGCAAGCATCTCGGCGAGCTTGTGAGAGAAGGCCACCTGAAGGTGACGCCGGAACTGCACGCGCACACGGGATTGATCAAGGTGCATGCTGGCGATGTCGCGTACCGCATGCGGAAGATTGACGGTGGCATCGTCTTCAAGGACCGTGCGAAATATTCCGACAGTGATTTGTTGGAACCTATTGATATCAAGAAGGGTTACGTTGCAAAACCGTTCGAGCACGTCATCGTGCCGACGCGCGAATCGTTCGAGCTTTCGCCGCACGTCGGCATTCGGTTCTGGGACAGCCTCATCGGCATGCCGCAGAAGCACAACAGTGTTCTTTTGAGCAAGAACCTTTGGAATCTCGACTTCATGAATCTCACGGATGGCTGGTTCGACCCGGGCTACAAAGGCGGCTGCTCACGGCAGCCCAAATGGCTTACGGGCAGAAGCATCTATCCGGGCGCGTGCCTCGGCTACGGCCAGGTGTTCTGGTTCCCGAACGGCGTCGAAACTCCTTACGGTTCCATCGCCCTCGGTTCCCAGTACCAAGGTCAGGAAAAGACCGTGTTCGCGAAGAAATGAGACCTTGTTCGAAACCTATGTCGAGCTGATACGCGACAAACTTTCGCCCTGCGAAACCTTTATAAACCCCTGACCAGCGTTTCTCGGTATGGCCCGCATCCGCAAATTCGTCGCGTACCGCGCACTGAAGCGCCCGTATACGCGATTCTCAAAATACAAGGTCAAGAATTTCGTGCGCGCGCGACCCGTCTGCAAGGTCGTCCGTTTCGACATGGGCGAACAGCGCAGCGATTATCAGTATCTTTTGCAACTGCTTCCGGCGCAGACTACCGGTTTCCAGATTCGCGACAACGCCATCGAATCGGCGCGTCAGGGAGCCAACCGAGTGTTGGAAGCCAAGCTCGGCAAGACCGGCTACTTTCTCCGAACCAAGATTTATCCGCATCACGTCATGCGCGAAAACCCGCTGGCATCCGGCGCGGGAGCGGACCGTATGAGCACGGGCATGGCGCACAACTACGGCAAGCCCATCGGCATTGCCGCGCAAGTCTTCCCGGGCAAGGCGGTCTTCGAAGTCCTCATCAACAAGGAACATCTCGATCTCGCGAAACTGGCGTTGAAGCGCGCGTCCTACAAGATTCCGTTCCACTACGCGATCGTCGTCACGGATTTGAGCAAAAAGAAGAAAGGCGAACAGTAGTACTTAGGCACGTTCTGCAATTTGCGTCAACAATTTATCTGACAAATCAGCCAGCTCTTTGATGGCGCGCTGCAATTGCTGTCCGAGCAGTAACCAGCGCACAAGCGCGTCAGAAAGTGCCACTTGGATGAGTGCTTGCTCCCCTTCTTTGAATCCTTTGTGCACGTCTTCCAATTCTTGCTTGGTTAACCACGGTTTAACGATAGTTTCATACTGATGGTGATCAATGCCCATACGTCTGCCTGACCTGAGCTCGCCTTCAAGTGCGAGAATTGCTTCCTGAATTTTGACGGCAAGTTCGTCACCACGATAGCCTGCAACCATGACTTTGCGCGCGATGTTCAGCAACTTTTCTTCTTTCAGCACGCGCTGCAATTGATGAAAATCAGTATGCAATCGTTCGACTTCAGCAGGACTTGTTCTCAAGTGAGGTGAAGTTGTGTACCCCATCAATACGCCTTCGCGAAGTAGGTCATGCTTGTTGCAGTCTTACCGCAGCCGATGCAGGTGTCCTTCGGCTTCTTGCCGAACGGGATGCAGCGCGAACCCGCATCAGTCTTCTTTTTGATGTCTTCCTCGCATTGCGGCTCGCCGCAGAAGGGGATGAGCACCATCTTCCGTTCCCTGATGTGGTGCTGCAGTTCGTCCATCGATTTCGCTTCGACCGTGTTGCCTTCCAAGAAGTGCTTCGCCTTCATGTACAGGTCGTGATGCATCTCGTCCAATTGTGTCTTGGCACTGTCGTGGACGTTCGTGAGCTTGACCGGATTCTTTTTTCCGGTGTCGCGTCTGACGATGACGCACTCGCCCTTGGCCAAGTCTTTCGGACCTAATTCAATGCGCAACGGGATGCCTTTCAGTTCCCACTCGTTGAACTTCCAGCCCGGGCTGTATTCGGTCCGGTCGTCCAAGTGCACGCTGATGTGGTGTGATTCCAACTCGGACTGCATCTGCTTGCACGCCTGCAGCACTTTCTCTTTGGAGTCTTCGAACAGGATGGGAACGATGACGGCCTGGATGGGCGCAACGCGCGGCGGCATGACCATGCCCTTGTCGTCCGCGTGCGTCATGATGACTGCGCCGACCAATCGCGTTGAAACGCCCCATGAATTGTACCACGGCGCGTGTTTTTGCTCATCCATGCCCACAAACGTGACATCGAACGCCTTCATGAACCCTTGACCGAGATTGTGCGAGGTGCCCATTTGCAATGCCCGGCCGTCCGGCATCAACCCTTCCATCGCGAGGGAGAACTTCGCGCCGGCAAACGTCTCTTTCTTCGTCTTCATACCCGTGACGACAGGAATCGCGAGCAACTCCTTGACCAACGCGACATATTCGTCCATGAACGCGTGCACGTCCTTGACGCAGTCTTCCTCGGTCGCGTAGATGCAGTGGCCTTCCTGCCACAGGAATTCCCGCGTTCTCAGGAATAAGCGCGTCTGGTTCGTTTCCCAACGGACGACGTTGGCCCACTGGTTGACTTTCAGCGGCAAATCGCGCCAGGAACGCAACCATTTCGAAAACGAATCCGCGATGATGGTTTCTGACGTCGGACGGACTGCCAACCGTTCTTCATCATCTTCCTTGTTGCCAATCCACGCGACTTCCGGTGAGAACCCTTCCGCGTGCTGGGCTTCCTTGTGGAAGAAGGATTCGGGAATGAACAGGGGAAAGTAGCAGTTCTTGACGTCGTGTTTCTTCAAAACTGGATTGAAGTATTCCTGCACCTTCTGCCAGATGGCGTACGCGTTCGGCCGGATGACCATGCAGCCCTTGATGGGGCTGTAGTCCGCTAACTCGGCTTTGACCACGACTTCCGGATACCATTCCAAGAAGTTCTCGTGCTTCTTGACCGTGATTCCCAGGCTCTTTTCATCCTTCTTCGGCATGGGCTGATTTTGGGCGTAATTGTTTATAAACTTTTGTTCGACAGACGTGTCACCCTGCTTTTAAACTCCACTCCCTTCTTTAAGAGCATGTTCAAACGGTTGGCGGCAGGATTGCTCGGGCTCGTCGTGACGGGCTGCGCTACGCGGCAGGAAGTCATCGAACAGACTGCAATCCTCGTGCCGGACAAGGAAGTCCCGCTGGAAGAGCACGTGCAGCGCGCGCTTGCGTGCCCGGGCACGAGCGACGTGCTCCATGCGCAGTACGAGGAATCAAAACGTACCGGGTGCGAATGGGGTGGCGTCATCCTTGACACGGCCATGGGCACGCGGTATGTGCCCATCACGAACGAATTCCTGGGCGACATCAATCTCCTTTTCCGCTGGTACAAGACATTTGATTTCTCCGCAAAGACGACGCTCGCAGGACACGTGCAGATGGGAGAGGACCATTTCCGGCGTGAACTATCGCTGCCGCGGCACTTCCCAAGCCCCGTGTTCGACGAGCTGCGCGCCAAACTTGCGGTCCTGCCGCACCGTCAGGAGTGGGAAGCCCTCGGAACCGTCGATGCCTACCGCAATCTCGTGCAAAAGTCATTTTACCGACCAGAGGCCGCAGCGCTCGAACGCGCCCTCAAGGAGGGAACGCTCGTCGCCTACGTGCACGCGCATCCGGCCTGGATGGACCGCGAGCAGCAAGGTTCAGAAACCGACCATTGCATCAGCGAGAGCAACGACCTTGTCCTGTTCGTTCCGCACGACGGCCATCTGGTCGTCCGCACGATTTCTCGCCGGATGGAGAAGGAAGTCGCCCGCGTCTATCTCCCCGGCGAACCGGCAGTCGCGCCGTATGTCGGGAAATGAACGGGCCTACAGGGATTTGAACCCTGATCCCGGGGTCCGAAGCCCCGTATGTTATCCAAGTTGCACCATAGGCCCTTAGCATCTTAACACGGAGAAGTCGCTTTAAAAGCTTTGGTTCGAAAGGCTTAAATAAGAGGTATACTTTAGGTATACTA
>JACQNB010000050.1 GCA_016203265.1 Candidatus Woesearchaeota archaeon
CATAATAAGTATCAACACCTACAAAACACGAACCTTTATATAAAAGAATACTCACAAAGTAGTGATTTGCGTGAAAAAGGTGCTTCCCAGCCTCCATGAGGAACATCATGACTTCTTGCACCGTTACTTCGCGAATGCGTCAAAGGAAGAATTATTTGAAGCATTCCTCAAGCACCTCAACAACGACCACAAGCTCACGCACGCGGAAGTCGCGGACTTGCTCAACGAAGCCAAGCAGCATGAAGCAACCATGCTCCCGATCAACATCTTCCAGACCGAACATCTCTCGGCGTTGGAAGCCATCGTTAAATTCCTGAAAGAGACCAAGGGACTCACGTTCCACGACATCGCGACCATCCTGAACAGAAACGACAGAACGATCTGGACCACGTACGCGAAGTCGAGGAAGAAGATGCTCGCGCACTTCCATCTGTTGCCAAGCAAGTATCACGTGCCCGCGAAGCTCTTCGCGACCAGAAAACTCTCCGTCTTGGAGACCATCACGACGTATCTGCGCCACACGCTCGGCTTGACGCTCCACGACATCGCGCAATTGCTCAACCGCGACGACCGCACCATCTGGACGGTCTGCAGCAGAGCGGATAAAAAGGTGAACAAATGAAACGCTGGGAAGAAATCATGCTGATGCTCGGCTGGCTCGTATTGTTGGGAGGCGTCAGCTGGCTGATTTTGGACAAGCCCAGCATCAACGCGCTCGTGCCCGCGGACCTGACCACCGAAATCATCGACCAGACGTTCACCGAAAACGCCTCGCTCACCATCGACGCTGCGCTCATCAAGACGTTGCTCGTCTGGGGCGAACGCACCGGAGACGGTTTCGTGACGGTCTGGCTCGCGCACGACCAAGACCGGCTCATCGCGTACACGAACAGGCCGAAGCAAGGGCTGGAGTCCATCACCGGCATGGTCGTCGCAGACGACCGGTTCGTCGACGGCGAGTGCATGCAGACCTGCCTCATCCCCGTGTCAGCCCAGAACGGCAACCACCATCTCGAAATAGAACTGGAACCGGGAACAACGTTCACGTTGAAGAAAATCAGCTACACCACATGAAACCCATCGTCATCGCGTTCATCGTCTTCGTGGCTCTTGCAGGAGTCGTGTCCGCGTCCAAGGGACCGAACATGACGGTCATGCATTTCCCGGATGGCAATCTCACGCTCGAGCTTGGCCAGAACTTCACGATGACCTGCGCGTACACGTCGAACGGAACCGGCGCGGCGGCAAGGGCCAACCTGAGCTTCCTGTTCAACGGCGCGGCGCTGATGAACGCGACCACGGGACTCAACCTGTCTGGCGACAATCCCGAAGAGGATGTCGACGCGAATGACAACGAAACCAGAATCGTTTTCGCGCGCACGCCGGGCACATACGATGTCTACTGCGCAGCATCCGATGACCGTCACAAGAAATACATCCAGAATTCGACCAATGTCACGGTCACCGTGTTTTCCGCGCCGAGCGCGCCCGCTATCACGCTGGTCTCACCCGAGAACACGACACAACTGAACGACACCACCAGCATCAACCTTTCCTTCAACGCAATTGATGACCGCAACGCTTCCTTCGGTTGCACGACGGACCTGAACGGGACGCTCATCACAGGCAAGGTCATGAACGGTACGACGGTTATCGGCGCGAATATCTCGTACGGCACGTACGCGTGGAGCGTCAACTGTTCTGATGGAACGAGAAGCAACGTCAGCGCGAACTGGCAATTCACCGTCTCGGACACGCTCCCGCCCGTCATCGATGCCGTAACCAACCTCACGGTTGAAGCGACCGGCAACGCAACGTCCGTTTCCTACACGATTCCGAACGCGACGGACGCTAAAGACGGCGCGGTCAGCGTGCTCTGCGCTCCCGCAGGCAGTTTCGCGCTCGGCAATACGACCGTCACGTGCAATGCGACCGACACGTCCGACAACATCGCGACGACCGCGTTCAGCATACGCGTGGTCGACACCGCTGCGCCCAGCCTCGCCATCAACAGCCCGACGGCAACCACGTACGCGAACGCGAGCGTGCTCGTCAACATCACAGCAACGGACGCCCTTGGTGTCGGCGTTATCGAGTACCGCTACAACGATTCATCCGGCAACGCCAGCGCGTGGGCTGACGCGAGCGTTGCGTTCACGCGAGACTTCACGGGCACGACGACGTTGGAAGCGCGCGCCACGGACACGAACGGCAACATCGCGACCGCGAGCGTCACGTTCAGCATCGAACTTCCCGTACTTTCTACGGAAGAGCCAGTTGCGAAAACGCGAAAAAAGAAATCCTCAAAACCAGCGACGGAAGAAATCGAGATCCATGCAGCTCCTGAACTTCCGATCACGACGCTCACGCCGCGCGCACCCGTAACTGAAGAGCTCACCGCGGACGTTCCAGTCATTCTTCTCGATACGCTGTTCAACGAGACCGACCTCGCGCCCATCACGGCGTTGGCCATCACGGACACTGACGCGATTGTTTCGCGCAGAACAGTGTTGGTCGCAATTGTGGTCGCCTTTGGCGCGGCAATCATGCTCTTCCTGTTCCTGCGCAAGAAAAAACCATCAGGACCTGAAGGCACCAATATCATCGCCGACCATCCTGACGAACCATTGATTCCGTTCACCATGCTGGAGGACGCAGACCAAGTGCTCGACCGCATCATGAACACCAAGACAACCTCCTGGAAAAAGCTTTTTGCGCACTATCCTCCCTTGGTGGTGCACACGTGCAAGCTCGCGCTGAAGGACGCCAACGCGAAACCGACGCCGGGAACGTTGCCGCAACCGGCAGACTACATCGGCGCAGCCACATTCGGCAGGCTCGTCCGGATGCTTGCCAGCAACAAGTTGGCAGGGGAACTCTCGGCACTGCCGAAACATACTCATGCCGATTACCACGAGGTCGCGCCGGCCGCGGAACAGGAACTCGCGATATTGCGCCACGTGAAGCTCACGAAACCAAGCGACGTTGACAGGGCGCTCACGCTCATCCGGCACGGCAAGGGCGTCGTGCTCATCGACATCAGCGGATTGGAAAACGACGCGGAACTGAAGTCCGCGCTCAAGAAGATCAAGCGTACTGCCGAGGCCAATGACGGCGCCGTGATCGGCGTCGGCACGCATGGCCTGTTGGCGACGCATACGATACCCATACACACTGGAGGTGCAACCCATGGGACTGTTTGATTGGATAAAAGGAGAGAGCACCACGATGAGGGAAAAAATCATCGTGACGCAGCGCACGAGGATTTCTGCATTGGAGCAGGAGCTCGGCGAGGTCAAGAAGATGCACGACAAGAAGGACGACGAGCTCAATCGCGTCCGGGAGACGCACGAGCGCGGCAAGGAGCGGTTGATCGAGCAGATCATCAAGATGAGCGACAAGTTCGCCGGCCTGAACGAGCGCTCGATGAACGTGGCGCACGAGAACGCGCGGCTGAAGCTCCTGCTGGCGCAGAAACGGGGGAAGTGACCGGAGGGCTTAAGAAACACACGAAGGAAAACAAGGACATGCAAGCACTCAAGCCGATTCCGGACGTGCCGGAGTTCAAGGAGAAGTTCGTCGAGCGCTACAAACAATTGACGGACTGGGAAACCTACAAAAAGTATTCGTTGAGCTACTTGCGCAAATCCATCCGCGTGAACACGCTGAAAATCAGCGTGAAGGACTGCGTGAAACGATTGCATGACCGGTTTCTGCTCGATCCCATCCCGTGGTGCAGTGAAGGCTTTTGGATAGAGCATCGTGAAGGAAGGCTCGACATCGGCAACACGCCCGAACATTGCCTTGGTTACTATTATGTGCAAGAAGCCGCATCCATGATTCCGCCCGTCGTGCTGGATCCAAGACACGGGGAAATCATTCTTGACATGGCTGCCGCTCCCGGCTCGAAGACGACGCAGATCGCGCAATACCAGTGGAACACGGGCGTCTTGGTCGCGAATGACATGACGCACGACCGTCTGGCCGCGTTGGGCATCAACTTGCAGCGCTGCGGCGTGCTGAACACGCTGATGACGCAGACGCCCGGACAGAATCTGCGGGGCTCATTTGACCGCATCTTGGTCGACGCTCCCTGCTCGGGCACGGGCACCATCAGAAAATCGCTGAAAACCATTCTTCTCTGGAATCCTGACATGGTCACGCGCTTGACGCACACGCAGAAGAAGCTGCTCGACACCGCGTTCCGGCTGGTGAAACCCGGCGGCACCATCGTCTATTCGACGTGCTCGAACGAGCCGGAAGAGGATGAAGGCGTCATCAGCTGGTTTTTGAACGAGCATCCGGACGCGAAGCTCGAGGACATCAATCTCCCCCTCAAGCACGGTCCTGCCGTCACC
>JACQNB010000054.1 GCA_016203265.1 Candidatus Woesearchaeota archaeon
CCATCATGCGCGGCATCAGGATGGACTTGCATTTGGGACAGAACATCAGGCACCCGTGACCAGCTTGATGAGCTCGACAAACCCGATCTTGATCCAGCCGAGCAACGGGATCCTCAACGAGGCCTTGCCGATGAGACGGTCCTGCGTCAAATCCTGCTCGAAGCCCGCGCTTGCGCAGTTGTTGTCCCCTTGCGTCGAAAGGGTGCCGTTTGCGAGAATGATGACGCGATGGATGATGGGATCGTTCATGCCGCCATCGAACACGACGACATCGCCGACCGAGATCGATGTCGGGCGTTTCAGCACCATCAAGTCGCCTTTGTTGAATCCGTTATGGAATGGATACTCCTCAAATTGCCCTTTGGTGATGCCGTACAGGGCGTACATGCCCATGGATGATTTTGATGAGCTCCCCGCGACACATCTCGGTGTCACCCACCACGCGTCGAAGTTGTAGTCGTGCTCCATCGAACCGGAGACGACCGCGACGATGGGATGACTCGTGCCGAGCACCAATCCCAGACCCGGATAGACCAAGAACTTGATGAGGATAAACGCGAGCGCGATGTTCGCGAGCCAGCTCCAGACGCTCGTGTCTTCCCAAATGAACCACCAAATCTTTTTCGAGGCGCGGCGCCAGAACGGCAGTTGCGTTGCCGTAGCCGCCTTTTCCTCATGCATCTGCATGGGCTCGGCAATCGTGATGTTGTTGCGGACGTTCACGGTCGGCTTTTTCGTGCTCTTTTTGGGCATGGAGTGTCGCGTCTCTCAAGATTTAAAAGACTTGCTACTTCTCCTGCATCACGAACGCGCCGTCCCAGTCCTTCGCGGGCGGATGCTTGAGATAGAGCTCACAGCGTTCGACGAACAGGTGCGTTGACGCGTCGTCCGACTTCAGCTGGAGCGCGCGCTTGAATCCTGCCAACGCCTCCTTGAAGTCGCGCATGAAGTAGTGTTCCAACGCGCTTTCGTACGCCTTGACGAAATCAGGATGCGCGTCGACGCACAAATGGTACAACAGGATGGACTGTTTCTTTCCCTTCACCTGCACGCGGTCGAGCTTCCGGCACGTGAACGTGTCCTTGATCAGGTGATGCGTGCTTTCGGTGATGATGATGCTCACGCCGTATGTCTTCGTGAGCCCTTCCGTGCGCGACGCGAGGTTGATGGTGTCGCCGATGGCCGTGTAGTCGAACCGTTCTTCCGAACCGAGGTTGCCGACGACGGCAGGACCGGTGTGGATGCCGATGCCGATGTTCAGCACGGGAACGCCGCGGGCCTTCCACTTCGTCTGCAGCTCGCGCAACGCCTTGATCTGTTCCACCGCGCTGGCGCACGCCTTGAACGCGTGCCGGTCGTCCAGCAACGGGGCGTTCCACAAGGCCATGATGGCGTCGCCGATGAACTTGTCGACCGTGCCCTGGTATTTCAGCACGATTCTGGTCATGGTGGTGAGGTATTCGTTCAACAAATGGACGAGCTCCTCGGGCGAAAGCCTTTCGCTGATACCCGTGAAATTCCTGATGTCCGAGAAGAACACGGTCACGGTGCGCTTTTCGCCGCCGAGCGTCAATTGCTGATTCTTCGCGAGCAACTCATCCAAGAGCTCCTTGCTCACGTATTTCGAGAACGCGTCGCGCAAGTACGCGCCCTTGTTCTTTTCCTCGCTGTACGCGATGCTCACCCCTGCTCCCGTGAAGATGAGCAAGGCAGCAGGCGCGAACAGCAGGTCGGTGACGAAGAGGAACCTGTCGAACGCGATGACGCTCGCGATGCCGTATCCGATGAGCAGCGCGAGCGTGAGCGGAATGGCGTAATAGATCTTCAGGCGGGCGATCAGGAAAAAACCGATGGCGCCGAAGCCGAGCGCCGTGAGGATGAGCGCGAGCATCGTCGGAGCGCGCAGGAAACTGCCGTTGATGATGTTCTGCAGGATGTTCGCGTGGATTTCAACGCCAGACATGGCCTGGCCGTTGGATGTGGGGACGAAGTATTCGTCATGCAGGTTGGGCGCGGTCGCGCCGATGAGCACGATCTTGTCCGTGAAACCGGATTCTTGCGCCAACACGTCCTTCGCCGACAGCATCGCGAAACTGCCGGGCTTGTTCGCGAAATTGATGAACAACGGTTCGGTTGCTTTCGGCAGCGGCAGATTGAGCTTTTGCGCGATCACAAAGGCGAAAGGGATGACGTTTTCTTTGAGCGCAGGATGGACTCGTCGCGTGATGCCGTCGACATCGCCGAGCAGGTTGACATAGCCGTACGCTCCCGCAACGAGGGGGGTGTAGAGCACGCCCTGCTGCACTTCCGCGGCAAGCACGACATTGTCCATCGACTGCAGCGTCGCGTTCAGCAACGCGTCGTTCGCGCTTGGCTCGAAAAACGAAACGTCGATGCCGATGACTCTCGCGTCCTTTACTTTTTCCAGCAGTTGCGCGTGGACGTCCCGGTTCCAGGGCCACCTTCCGAGCTGGTTGATGCTCGCGTCATCGATCGCGACGATGACGATGTTTTCAAGGACTGGTTTGTCGCCGTATAGCCTGTCCGAGAGCGTGCCGCGCACGTGCGAAAACGCGTTCGTGCCGATCAGCAGGGCGAACAGAGCGAAAATGCCGAAAAAAACAAGAACTTTTGTCGCTCTAGCCAAGTTCGGCGCTCAACTGCTGGATGGCCTTGGTGATGTCCGCGATCTTGTCCAACGAATCGAGCTGGAGGGGCGATTGCGCTTTCGCCTCGTCGATGTCGATTTCGCCGCGGTCGGCAGCCTCTAATTTCGCGTTGATGCCCGCGTCGTCGATGCCGTACATCGACTTTGCGGTGCTGACAAGAATCGGATGCTTGTCCAGTTCCTGCTGGCGCAAGAACCTGAGCTCTTGGATGGCGCGCTGGATGAATGACTGGATGCTCGCCATCTCCTCGGCAGTCGCGTCGCGCTCGACTCCGTCCTCGATGACCCTTCCGGCGTTGATGGTGAAGCCTTCGCCGTTGAACGCCACGCTCACGCTGCCCTCGCCCGTGAGCACGTAGCCGTCCTCGAACGCGAACAGCGTGCCGCGCACGCTTGCGACCGTGGAGTCAGTTTTGATTGAGTACTGTTCGACGCCCGCGAGCTTCGTGAAGGTGCTGATGGACCTTCCTTCCTGCTGCGAGACTTGCGGATGCGTTTTGGCAAGCTCATCGAGCGTGACTTTTGCGCCTGGCTCGAGACTGACCAACACGCTTTCATAGAGGATGACGGTCGCGTGGCCGTCTGTCGCGATGACATCGCCTTCGGACAGCTTGGTGTTGCCGCTCACGTCCTTGCCGTTCACGGTTGCCGTGCCGTCTTCGACGTGCAATTGCGCTTTCACCGTGCTTGAGCCGGTCGCGACCATGAACGCGGAGCCGAGCCCGACCAACAGGACCAGAACGATGACGCCGATGATGATTCCTTTTTTCATGACACTCCCCCTTGAACGCCTGCATTCGTGCCGCACGTATTGATACGTACGTGCGTAAGGTGCTGGACTCGGGTCCAAACATTCGCGAGCGTTCAAGGGAATTCTGGCAGCATACCTTTATAAAGCTATTCTCGGACTAGAGAAGGATGCGAGTGAAGTTTCAACAGCGATGCGTGCGGTGCAAAAAGAACATGGTGCCGATGCACTCCGGCAGGCAATTCCCCATCTGCGGCCAGTGCCAGATGAAGGAGATCAACCAGCCCATCGACAACAAGAAGATGGCGAAGTTCTTCGACATCCCGACCGCGCTCTATGAGCATTCCTCGTTCCTGCGCAGCATCAAATCGCACTTCCTCCGTTTCGGCAGCCTGACGACGTCGCAACGTTCCACGTTCATCAAGGTCGTGAAGGAACTGAAGCTGCACCCGCCCATCGCAGTAAAGAAAACCGAGTTTTCCATGCCGACACCGCGCGACGACTCCAGCACCGCGCTGTTGGTGAATGCGGTGCGCGACCTGCTCAAGAACGACACTCCAAAGCGAAGGCGCGAACTCCTGGACGTGCTCGCCGAGTTCCAGCGCCAACCGTTGACGTCCGAGAAATTGGTGCGCGCGGTGCACACCTTGGCTGCGAAGTCCCGCGGCCGCCCGAAACTCTTGCTCATGACCAAAGACGAAGTGAGCCAGGTGCTCGCGGAACTGGAAGGATGAACGAGAAACACGCCGAATATTTCGAAGGCATTCTCCAATTGCGTGACGTCGACCAAACCGTCTATGATTGGGTCTATGACACCATCGAGCGCGATGGCAAGGCCACCGTCGCGAAAGAGAAAATCATGAAGCAAGGGTATGACTTGTACCTTTCTGACCAGCATTATTTGCAAGCGCTCGGGCGCAAGCTGAACGAAAAGTTTCCCGGAGAACTCGTCGTGAGCATGCGCCTGCATTCCCGCGACCGGATGACGCACAAGGCAGTCTATCGCGTCACGGTGCTCTTCCGTGCCGTGCCGCTGCACGTCGGGCAGGTGTTGACCACGGACGAGGGTGCGCGGCTCATTTTGCGCATCGGCAAGAACGTGCAGGTGCAGGATTTGGCTTCCGGAAAGAAGATGATGATGACGATTGATCAGGCCAAGAAGTGGATACGCTGATCATTTCAGAATAATGATGTTCCCGCGGCCCTGCTTGATCTTTTCAATGAGATTCTTGTGCTCGAGTTCGGCGATGATTAACGAGACCTTGGCTTCGCTCAATGGAGTCTGCTTTCTAATCTCTTTTTGCGTCGTCCTTCCGCCCTGCTCCCGGATGATGTCGAGCACACGTTGGGCGTCCTGCGCCGTATGCTCTTCGTGATCCTGATGGTCTTCGTGCGGGTGATGCTCGGAGGGAGGAGATTCCTTCTTGCGCAGGAA
>JACQNB010000051.1 GCA_016203265.1 Candidatus Woesearchaeota archaeon
AGCACAGGTTCGGGCACGGCTACGCTCGTGCCCACGAGGATGGCAACCAAGTCCATCAGGGCGTGCGCCGAGAGCGCGCCGAGGAACACCTGCAGACGGCTTTTGTACTGGAGCGCGAGCCCCAGAATCAGCAGCATCGTCTTGTCCGCGACCTCCGAAAGCAGCAGCAGGAACGCGGACACGAGAATGGGTGAAATCATTCCTCTTCGTCCTTGTTTTCGTCGTCCTTCTGGTCATCGGAGTCGTCCAAATCGTCGAGCAGGTCCTGGACGAGCTTCTTCTGTTTCACGCTCAATAACAGGTTCACGGAATTTATATAGTTATTGCACTCATACGAGATAAGGGGAAACAATTTATGTGGTGATGTATATCACCCCACATCAACATATACCTCCCTTCCTCACACGAGCGCATGAAAAACATCACCCAACTCGACAAGTGGACTCGCGGCATCAAGGATGCCAAGGCAAAGAAAGACGTGCAAGCGCTCATCAGACGCGACCTCAAGAAAGGAGGCAAGCCGAAGGCAAGACTGGAAACGCTGTTCAACACCGGCAAATACCAGAGCCTCGTCAGCAACATCAATGCAATGCAGCCCGAACGCTACAGCGTCGAAGGGCTGGTCTGCGAGCTTTGCGGCACGCACCACAAGAAAGGGTTCCTGTGCCGCTGGCCCGGCAACGACGGCGCACAGATGGAGCTTTCCGCAGGCGGCGTCTGCGAAGCCTACTTGAAAGCGTTGCCCGGCGTGCGCGAAAAATTCGACGACGCGATCACGCAAGCGACGGAAGCGCATCAGCGCGAAATCGAGAAACACCTCGATGATTTGCTTGGCTCCAATCTCTGCGCCGAGCCCATCCTCATCGACACCACGCCGAAAAGCGCGCTCCGCGCGAAAGGCGCATACCTGCGCAACCGGCTCCAAGGCGTCGCTTCTGATGAATTGAAAGAAGAGCTCGAACGCGCTCGCACGAAAGACGCACGTCTCGACCAAGGCATGATCGCGAAGCTCGTCGAACTCGTCAAGACGCAAAAGAAACGTCCGGCATCCGCGTACCAGAGCATCGTCAAGGACGTGAAACTCATGGAAACGGAAGGGCTCGCGCCGGAAGAGCTGCACGCCGAATTTAAGGGACAGCTCACGACGGAAGACGCGAACACGATCCTTTCCGAAACCAAGGAACACTATCGGTCATTCCGTGTGCGCAAGAACAAGGCAGCGATGACGCACGGCAGCATCGATGAGATGTTCTCGACACTGCAGCCCATCGTCAAGGACAGCAAGGCGAAAGCCAGACGAGATTTTGTCGCGGGGTATTCCATCGGCGACAAGGTCTACACGCAGCGCGACACGCGATTCCTGCTCGGACTCGTCAAGGAATGGAGAACCGAAAGGGAAGCAGTCAGTCTCGAGCCGGTCGTCGACTTCGGGAAAAAATACAATCGACTGGCGTTGTTGAGCGCGAAGCTCGCATACGCGATGGACTCAGTCAAGGCCGTCGAGCAGGAACAGAAACAGCATGGCATCAGGCAACGGCTCGCGAACCGGAAAGATACCGAAGCACGCCTCGATGCGATCGCGCAGACCCTGCACGGCCCGTGCCATTTCGTTGACGACGGCTACCGGGGAAAAATCGATTTTTTGCAACGCTGCTATTCGAAAGACGAACGCATCACCGCGGCGCAGCCGCGACTCAAGGAGCTCTCGCGCATGGCAAAACAAGGGTTCTTGCCTGACCTGGAACGCAGGACCATCGACAAGTCCTACAAACGGGCTGACCTCTGCTGCCGGCCCGTCGAAGACAGCAGCAAACGTTTCATGATGGCAAAACAGGCAATACAGGAAGGCATCATCACGCACATCGACTTCATGGATGTCGAACGTCTCCGTGACGACCGTACGCTGATTGACTGGCACGTCATCGGGTTCGAACACCGGAACAGCATCCAGAACGCGCTTTACCACCGGAGAGAACAGATGAAACAGGGGAAGACCGGTACGGACACCCATCTCGGCGTGACGTACACGCTATCTGCGTCCAAAATTGAAGATCTTAGAAAGGTCTGATTTTTTCTTTTCTTCTTCGGTCAATGTCTTGCGTTCGTTCTTCACGATGTCTTGCATCGGAGGAATCTGGCGCTGCAGGCCGTCGCTGACTTTCTTGGCTTCGTCCAGCGTGCGTTTTGCCTGCTCGATCTCTCCCTTGATGCGCGCGAGTTCTGCCTGTTCCTTTTCAAGCTGCGTCGAGACTTTTGCCGTTTCCTGCGTCAGCTCCAAAGAGCTTTCCTCGTCCTGCGTCTGCGCTTCCTTGAATTCGTGCAGAGCGTCGACGACCTTCGAGACTTCTTCGATCTCCTGCGCTTCTGCTTTCGCGACGGTCTGCGTTTCCTTCAGCAGGCCTTCATCCGCGTACATCGAATTGATGGTCTTGCCGCCGCCATCGGATTCGAGAATAATTTGACGCGCCTTTTCGAAGGCTTCGTCCATTGAAGAAGCAAGATGCAAGTCCTTCAGGTTCTTCGCGAGATTATTGATGCGTTCGGCGGTAGCTGCGTCCATCTCTTTTCAACGGATTTGCGTCGGTGAAAGTATATTAAGGTTGCTGTTTCCTGACGCTGCCCACGAACATCACGTGGTCGCCTATCAGCCGTTCTTCGAACAATTCGCACTCAATCCGCTCTTTTGCCTGATCGATTCTCGGGCAATCTATTGATTCGCACTCTGCCGGGATGAAGTCAGTCTCCTTGAACTTGTCCACGTGCTCGCCCGGAGTGCGTTTGCAGAACGCGACGGACGCCGCGTGACCTTCAATGACGTTGGCGCAGAAGACGCGTGATTGCCGGATGAGGTCGAGCGTGAACCGCTGCGTTTTGGGCACGAAAATGGCGTAGAGTTTCGGCGTCTGGCTCGCGATTGCGTACGAATCGATGGGAAGGATGTCGTGGCGTTCGGCAGACTTGCCCATGATGGTCGACCTTCCGCGGCACGTGATGACGATCATGGTTTGCAGACGAAGATGGCGTCGATCGGGTCGTCCAGCGTCGCGACACCCTTCATCTTTCTGATTTCCTTTTCAATCTCCTTGTACTGCGGCGACTTCTTCAGGAGCGTGATGATGACGAGTTTTGACGCGACCCTGCGCATCTCGGCGATTCCTTTTTTGAAGTCCTTGAAGTTGTGCACGGCCGTGAGCGAAAGCACGATGTCGAACCACTGGTCCGCGAACGGCAGGTCTTCCGCGACGCCGTGCACTCGTTTGATGGACGGGTCGATGCCTTGTTTCAGCAGCTCTTTTGCCGGGTCCAACGCAGTCTTGTCTCCCGGAAAGAGCGCGGTCACTTTCGTCGTGCCCGCGCCAACGTCCAAGATGCGCATGTGCTCGTCGATCAAATGGTGCTCCTTGAGGTACGCGAGAATGATTCTTGCTTTTGTGAGCTGTTCCTCGCCGTGCAGCTCGTTGTAGCCTTTGGCCGTGGCGTCATAGTAGGACATAGAGAAAGGAAAACGTGTTGGCATTTAAGCATTGCTCCCCAGATACGCTTTGTCGAACGTATCGAATGAGGACGAACACACAAGGCTCGCCACAGATGGCAATGCGAGGCAATCGAAAGGTTTTTTAACGCAGGCGAGGAAAGGAATTCCATGCCGCTCAAATTCCCCGAATCGACCGAAGACTGCATCTACTTCACGCGCCGAGCATCGGACGGATTGCGCATCATGTGCTGGGTGTTCAAGGCAACGTGCCCCAAGTGCAAGAAGGCACTGATGGGCAAGCCCGTGGAAGGCGGCAAGGTCAAGATCCGGGCGAAGGAATATATTTGTCCTTCTTGCGGGCATTCGGAAGAGAAGGTCGCGCACGAAGAGAAACTGACCGCGAACGTGCAGTACACGTGCGGCAAGTGCGCGCACGCGGGCGAAATCCAGATCCCGTTCAAGCGCAAGAGCGTCGACGGCACGAAAGCGTTGGTGTTCAACTGCCAGAAGTGTTCTGACAAGATTCTCATCACGAAGAAGATGAAGGATCCGAAGAAGAAAGGCCCAGTTGAAGAAACGGATGATGATGAATAGTCGATGACTACTCGTTTAAAATAATCGAACCTTGTTCTTGATACGGCGCGCTCAGTTGCTTGAACGCGTCACACGCGCCCCTGCTGAACGCCATCACCGCATCGAACGGCAGTCTTTTCTGCCACAGACCGAGCTGCTGCAACGCCGTAATCGTGATTCGTGACCTGACATAACCCACTTTTGATTCCAATTCGCCGGGTTCAGGCCCTTGCGGAATCGACTGCATCAAGCGCGAGTAGACTCTCGCAAATTCAGCGAACGAGCGATTTGACGCCGGTTGCACCCGTTGCTGGCGCGCGAGCTCGTTCAAACAATTCCATTCATAGTGCTCGTTTTGCAGCGCGATGCCGTACGCTTCCTGCCATTTCGCGAGCGGAATGCCCAACGGCGTGACCGTGCGCATGCTGTGCTGGATGTGGTCGTCCATAGCACACTCCTTGTGTTTCCTCTATATAAATGTTTCTATTATTTACCACTAGATAGTGACTACCTATAAAGCACGTGTTGAGACGTTATTTATAAATACCTGAACGCTCGAAATGAACCTATGCCAACCACGTTTTCCATCACGCGAGCAATCGACTACCCTAATGGACGTCCGCATTTGGGGCATGCCTACGAGTTCGTGATAGCGGACGCTCTGGCGCGATGGCACACGCTTGCGGGAGATGACGTGCATTTTCTCTGCGGTCTGGATGAACACGGGCAAAAAATCGAACGAACTGCGAAGGCAGCGGGCAAAGAACCGCAGGCGTTCGTGGACGGACAGGCCATCTTCTTCAAGGAGGCAGCAAAAGCGCTCAATGTCCACTATTCTGACTTCATCCGCACGTCCGAACCAAGGCACATCACGATCGTGCAAGACATCTTTGAACAACTGAAGAAACAAGGCGACATCTACAAAGGCAATTATGAAGGGCTGTACTGCACCGGCTGCGAGGCCTTTTTCACGGACAAGGATCTTGTTGATGGCAAGTGTCCGGTGCACAAGCGCACGCTCGAAACAGTCAAGGAAGAAAGCTACTTTTTCAAGCTCTCAAAATACCAGGACCAATTGACAAAATACATCTTGGCGCATCCCGACTTTATCCTTCCCAAACGACGCCGTGATGAGTTTTTGAACCACATCAAGGAAGGGCTGCGCGACATTTCAGTCTCGCGCACGAGCGTTTCGTGGGGCATCCCGGTGCGTTCGGACCCGAAGCACACGATTTACGTCTGGATTGACGCGCTGCCGAACTATATCACGGCACTTGGTTATCCCGACGGCAAACTGTTCAAGAAGTTCTGGCCGGCCGACGTCCAAATTGTCGGCAAAGACATTGCTCGTTTTCACATCGTTATCTGGCCAGCGCTCCTGTTTGCGTTGAAGCTGCCCTTGCCGACGAGCGTGCACACGCACGGCTTCATCAACGTCGGCGGCGAAAAATTAAGCAAGAGCACTGGCGTGCACGTCGATCCCATTGAATTAGTTGACAAGTACGGTTCGGACGCGTTCCGCTACTACCTGCTCCGCGAAATTCCGGCCGGTGAAGACGGCGACTTCACTGAAGAGAACTTGATTGCCCGCGCGAACGGCGACCTGGCTGACGGCATCGGGAACTTGCTGAATCGCGTGTCGACACTTGTGCATTCGCACTTCAACGGCAAGATTCCTTCGCCGAACACGTTCCAAGCCGTCGATAACGACTTGATTGCGCAGTCTGCGATTGTTACGGACGTTGACGCGCTGATGCGCACGTACGACTGGCACAAGGCCGTCGAGAAAATCTGGGACTTCATCCGCTACTGCAACCGCTATCTTTCGTTCACGACGCCGTGGAAGCATACGGATGACAAGGAACGTTTGGCGACGGTGCTGTATGCGCTCATCGAGTCATTACGCATTATTGCAATCTTGAGTTCGCCATTCATTCCGACGACTGCCGAAAAGGTCGCGATGCAACTGGGACAGAAGATTACAACGCTCAAGGACGCCACGTTCAAGAAAACGACTACGGGAACGTTAGCGCCCGCGAAACCAGTCTTTTTGAAACTCGAATTGGTCAAAGAAGACCCGTTCGCCAAGGTGAATTTGAGGGTTGCCGAAATCAAGGACGTGCAAAACCATCCGAACGCGGACAAGCTGTACGTGTTGCAAATCCATCTTGGCAATGAGCACCGACAGCTCGTTGCCGGCATCAAAGCCCACTACAAACCCGAAGAATTGAAAGGCAAAAAGATCGTTGTGGTTTCAAACTTGAAGCCAGCACAATTGCGCGGCGTCGAGTCCCAAGGCATGCTTTTGGCGGCCGAGAAGAAAGGCATCGTCAAAGTGCTCGACCCCGGCAATGTTTCCGTCGGAGAACAGGTGTTCGCGGACAGCATCACACCCGGCACGCACGAAATCACGATCGAAGAGTTCGGCAAGATCACGCTGACGACGAAAGGGAAGAACGTCGTGTATGGGACGCTGGAACTCAAGACACGACACGGCAATATCACTTGTGACATTGATGACGGGGCGAAGATCAAGTGACAACGTATCGCACTATCGATTATCCGTGCCAGACGGTCAAGCTGATGCTGCCCGAACTCGGACCTGTCTTTCTCAAGTATAAAAAGAAAAGCAAAGGCCTGATGCAGGACTACGTCACAGTCCCACGCATCCATCTTGGCCTGAAATATCTCGGGTATCAGAACAAATTTACTGATGCACACATGAAGAAACTCATTCCTGAACTGCGAAGAGTCGCAAGAAAGCATTTGCCGTTGAAAATCACCATGCGCGGACTCGGAGGGTTCTGGAGCACGCCAAGCTAGCCGCGCAAGAGTCCCGCTATCTTTCTCCGTGCTGTCGTGAACAAGCAGTTGCGCGCATTCCATAATGATGTTCGAAAGGCCGTGCACGGCAAGGTCGACACGTTCCTGCTCGCGGAAGGACACAACTATCACCCGCACATCTCGCTCGGGAACGGTCGAGAAAACAAAGTCAAGGAACTCCGTGCGCTCGTGCATGCGAGCAAGAAAGACAAACCCATTACCATCACGGCAAGAAAAATGGCGATGCGT
Source organism: Candidatus Woesearchaeota archaeon (assembly GCA_016203265.1). GTDB lineage: Archaea > Nanobdellota > Nanobdellia > Woesearchaeales > ARS49 > DSQK01. The sequence goes on from JACQNB010000051.1 coordinate 7,121, forward strand.
TTGCGCAAGAAGTCTGTCCATTACGTACTGAAAGTGTGATTGGCCTTAAACAAGGGGCGAAGATACGGTGAACCAAAATTTAAATAGCCGTGTTCATTCCAAGAAATAATGAAATCATTCACTGCCTTTGTGCATAAGGAAGAAGACCTTTACGTCGCCCAATGTCGGGAAGTTGGCACTGCTAGCCAAGGAAAAACCATTGAGGAAGCTGTCGCAAATCTGAAAGAGGCCACTGAACTCTATTTGGAGGAGTTCCCATCAAACGTGAATGCAGATGATTTCGCAGAACACCAATGAACCTCGCAAAACTCTACACACTCATCATCGGCGGCTTGTTTTTGTTCGCCGTTGGCTTCACGCTCGCGAAAGAGCTTGTCGCGGTCGGCATTTCCATTGAAGCAGGGCACAAGGCAATGCATGTTTTGCTTGGCGTCTGGGCTGCCGTGATTGTGTTCAAAAAGCAAGACGCTCAATATCGCGTGTTCGCGCTGACCAACGGTATCCTTTGGGGTGCTGTCGCAGTCATCGGATGGACACTGCCGGACTTCTTAGGGCTGATGGCGTTCAATCGAGTTGATACGATTCTGCATACGATTGTTGCATCGACGGGACTGATTGCGGGATGGAAGAAGTAACTCGTCACGTAAGAGATTGAGGATGAGTGAAGATTAAGGAATGACGTTCAGCACATTATAGCGGCATCAGCTTCTGCCGACCGGCGAGCTTGAACCCTTTCGTGTTCTGATTGATCGGAATGACTTCGGTACGGCCGTATTTTTCAGGATTGTAGACGAACACCAAGATACCGTCCGGCGTCGCCACCGTATCGATAACCTCCTTTAAATCCCCTTCAGCGGTAAACACGACTGCGCCTGACTCCTTGCCATTCTTATCGCTCTTGACAAGCTTCCACGGTTCATCATAATCCATGTGCCTCCAATCATACACTTGATTGTTGCACGCGATGAAACCATAACTATCCAACAAATCCACTTCCTTCACAATCTTACCCGATCCGAGCTCGCGCACCGTGATGCGCTGGCAAGGATGGTTGCCGTGATACATGAACACCTTGTTGCCTGCGATACTATGTTTGCCGGACGCGCCACCGGAACCGTCGGACGGCTCGATATTCTCGACGAGTGTCTTGCCGCTGATAATGTCGACGAGATCACCTGACTGTTCGGGAGCTTTCCGTCGCCAACTGTTGTGCGGAACCACACACAATTTGTCCTCCACAATTTCTGCGCTGGCCATGTAGCGATCATCCAGACACTCACCCGAAGCAGTCTCAAAGAGTCCCGCTGCGCTTGCGTCATAGACTTTCCCGTGCCAAACGACAAGTGATTTGATCTTGTCATAGAACTGTGCGATATCACTGATGTTGCCGTCGCCACACCTGCGGCGCACGCTTGCTTTCGCGAACTTTCCGTTGTGGAACTCGTGAATTTCGCCGGAATTGTACCCGACAAAAACAGCATTTCCCTGCGCAACAGCCGTGCACGGCCACAATCCACTTGACGCGTTCTCGAAGCTGAGCAACGGCGTTTTCTTGTATGCCTTGCCGCCAATAAAATGGACTTCAGTCTCGTCATCATCCTTCGTGTACGACGTCGTGTAGTCCTTTTCGCGCGGCGCCTCAAGAAACGCCTTGTAGCGCTTCGTTGTTTTTTCGTCCTCATGGAAGTGCGCCAACTCCATCAAGCCACCCTTCTCGCCCTGACGGTTCACTAAGAGAAAATCCACATCATCACCAGAAATAATCCCGTTGCATCGCCCAGCGGACTGCTTCGTCGCGTTTCTCTTTCGCCTGCTTTGCCGTCAGTTCTGAGAGATAAAGTTTCGTGCGCGACGATCCCTCAACCAGCTGCATTGTTCCATCTGCTGCCACTTTAATTTGATAGCGGGTCGGGTCGCCTTCAGGCGTCCAGACTGGTTTTTTTGCAACATCTTTGAATTCGCCATTCGGTTCGCAAACCGCATAGACTGCAAATTTACCTTTCTTTGTTAATGAGATCGTCGAACCTTTTTCTTCAGCAATATCCGTCGCAAAGTACACGCGTTCTTCCAACGGCTTGTCAAGATCAATTTCGATGAGCGCGCCCATAACATTGGGCTTTCCCTGTTTGATGTTGTAAAAGCGTTTCATCAGCTAAAACTCCCGCTGTCAAACGTCGGAGCTCTATTGGAGTCTTCGACAGTGACGGTGATGGTCTTCGTGACTGCGTCGTGCTTGCCGTCAGTGGCCGTGATGGTCACTTGGTGGTCGCCTTGGTCGTTGAACGTCGTTGTCTTCACGGCAGCAGTCATCCAGCCGCTGTAGGTGACGGTGACGGGGTCCTTGTCGGCATCGGCCACAAGATACGACTTCGACAAATCAACGGTTTCGCCTTCCTTGACCTTCAATTGCGTCGGGCCAGAAATGGTCGGGGCGGCGTTGACGCTCTCGACCGCCACGAGGAAGCTGACCGTTGCCTTGCCGCCGTTGCCGTCATCGACTGAAACTGAGCTCTTCTTGACGCCTTCATCGCCGACCTTGGTCTGCCAAACGCCGGTTGCGTCAAAGGGAGCCGCGTACGTGAACGTGAGCTTGTCGCCGTCAGGGTCGACGGCCTGCGGAACCAGTTGCACCTTCGCGCCTTCCTTGACCGCCAAGTCCTGCATCGGATTCAGGATAGGAGGACGGTTGACGTTCTCGACCGTGATTTTGACGGTTTTCGAGACCTTTCCGCCCTTGCCGTCCTCAACCGTGACCGTGACGTCATGCACACCCGCGTCCGAGAACGTCGTCTTCTTGGTGTTCGACGTCATCCAGCCGGAATACGTCGTCGTGAGCTTGTCGTTGTCCGCGTCGGCCACTTTGGGAGCCAGCGTGACCTGTTCGCCTTCCTTGACCTTCGCGTCAGATAATTCAATGGTCGGCACCTTGTTGCCGGCCGTGACCTTGATGATGATGTCCTGCTTCGTTGAACTCTTGCCGTCGGAAGCCGTGATGACGACCTTGTATTCGCCGGCGTCGCCTATCTTGGTCTGCCATTTGCCGGTTGCGTCCAACGGGGACGTGAACGTGTACGTGACCTTGTCGCCATCGGCGTCAGTCGCCTTGAGATTCGGGAATGAGACCAGTTCGCCTTCCTTGACCGTCTTCACGGGAACGCCGTCCCTGACGCTCTCCTGAGGGGTTGCCTTGACCGTTGCGCCGGTCACGGGAGCCACGTCTGCCTTGTCCACGATGCCCGCAGCGCAGTCCGTGGACGGCGCCAAGGCAGGCTTCAAGTATTGACAGCCAGAAAGAACCAACAATGTTACCGCGACCAACGCAATGAGTTTGTTCATACCTACCCCTCTTCAGAGAATTCGCGGTCTTCTCTATGCCGTTTCTGACCCGTCGCCGTATTTAAAGATTGTTGTAGGCGATTATACAGGAATTGCAATACTTTGCGACGACTCGATGCTCACCAATTCCTGTCTCGGGGGAGCTTAGCATGACAATCGCAAAAAAGCTCACGCTAAGCTATTGAAAAAAGAAGTAAAAAAGAAGTCTTATCGGTTCTTGCGGTACCAGTAGTAGCCGACGCCCACGATGAGCGCAAGCACGATAACCGCGATGAGCCAGCCCGTGTTGCTGGACTTCACCGGCGCGGGAGCAGGAGCCGGCGTTGGCTCTGCGACAGGCTCAGGAACAGCCACCGGCGCGTCAGGCGCCGTGCTCGACCTTCCAATCGCGAAGACGCTCAAGCCCGAGACCGTGGCCTTGTAGAACACGTGCGTCGTGTCCTCACTGGTCACACTGGCCTTGAACTCGACCCACGCGCTTCCGGTCCAGCGGTAGAGCGAAATTTCGTCCTTGCCGACCTTGTTCGCGTCAAGCCATTCCTTCGTTACCTTGAAGGTAATCACCGCGGAGGTGATGCCCTTGATGTTTTTCTCGTCGATCTTGACATACTGGTAGCTGAGTTCTTCAATCGGTTCGGTGCCGATAGGCGCGGTCGCGTAGCGGTGCGCGCTGATTTCGACATCGGCG
>JACQNB010000052.1 GCA_016203265.1 Candidatus Woesearchaeota archaeon
AATATTTAATGGTTATGGAAAGAACGGGACAGCGCAATCGTTGCATCCCTCCCGCGCGCCATCCCTGGTTGCATTATCGATGGCGCACGACTATATTTAGGTTATGCATCAATAACGTACCGCGACCATGACATCGCTCACGTTCGTCCCTGTCGCGCCCGTCTTGATGTGCTTTCCTATTTTTTTCCAGAAGGGATATGAGTCGTTGTTGCGCAGGAACGTCTCGACATCAAGTTTGTTCTTTTCCGCAAGCGAAAGCGTATGCTCATCCGCGAGAGCTCCGGCGACATCCGAGTTATCCCTGCCGTCCGTGCCCATCGACGCGAGCGCGGTGTTTTTCAGTTTCGACAACGCGCGCACGCTTCCCAACACGAGCTCTTGGTTGCGGCCTCCTTTGCCGGTGCCTTTCACGGTGACGCTGGTTTCGCCGGCAGCGATCACAACAGTCCTTTTGCCGAGCTTGTTCAGGAGCGTTGCGCCAACCTCGCGGGCCTCGCCCGTGAGGCGATCACTGATAATGACGGGTGTGAGCTTGAGTTCTTCCGCTTTCTTCACCATGGCGCGGATGGCGTTGCCGTTGTCTAGGAAGATGAGGTTCTGCACTTTCGCGAACGTCTCTTTCGGCGTCTCGGAAAACGCGGGTTGGGGAATCTTGTATTTCGCGAGAATGTGCTGTGCGTCCTTCACCGTCGTGGCATCGCGTACGGTAGGTCCCGAGGCGATAAAGGACGGATCGTTGCCGGGCACGTCAGAAACAAGCAGCGTGACGACGGTCGCGGGGAACAGGTGCGACGCGAACCTTCCTCCTTTGACCGCATCAAGGTGCTTGCGCACCGTGTTGAATTCTTGGATGCTCGCGCCGGATTTCAAGAGCGACTTGTTCAATGCCTGATATTTATCAAGCGGAATGCGCGGGTCAGCAAAGAGCGCCGAGCCTCCGCCCGAGAACACGCAGATGACCAAATCACGCACGGTCATGTCGGACGTCATGCGCAGGATCTTCTTCGTGTGCTCAACATTCTTGGACGAAAGCACCGGATGGTCTCCTTGCACAACCGCAATGCGTTTCAATCGTTTCGGCATGACATCAATCAAGAGCCCTTTCGTGATGCGGTTGCCGAGCATCTTCTCGAGCACGACCGCAATCGTTCCCGAGGCCTTGCCCGCGCCGACAACGAGCACGCGGTCAAAACGCGTCACGTCGTAACGCTTGTCGTCCACGTGCAGGACGTCGCCGAGCAATCGCACCTTTTCAGAAAGCGCCTTTTCGGGATTGACCGCCTCAAGCGCGGCATTGAGCACGGCAACGCATGCCTTCGTGGCGGGAGAGGAAGACAACTGTTTCGCGTTATTGATTGTCACCATCTTTTCTCTCTTTCTCAGAGCGATGCATTTAAAAACATTCGCTCATCAAAGAAGGCCATGAAAAAGGTGGTGATCGCCGGCCCGACGTCGGCATCCTTCGGTCGTAAACTCGCCAAGAAAATCAAGGCACCGTTCGCGTCCTTAATCGCATCGCACTTCCCTGACGGCGAGCTCAAGCTCCGCTACCCGGTCGACATCAAGGGCAAGGAGCTCATTTTTGTCGAGACCATGCAGCCGAATCCGGACGAGGCCTTGATTCAGCTGTTGTTCGCGACCGCTTCAGCCCGCGTCCAGGGCGCGAAGAAAGTCACGCTCGTGATTCCGTATACGGGTTTTCTCAGGCAAGACAAGGAATTTCATCGCGGCGAGGTCGTTTCGAACAGGATCGTCGCGGGTCTGTTGAGCAAGGCCAATCGCGTCATCACGATGGACCCGCATTTGCACAGAATCAAAAGCCTCGATGACATCTTCAAGACGAAAACCACCACGCTCACGGCCAACAACATTCTTGCGGACCACATCAGGAAAAAGCACAAGGGCGCCATCGTGGTTGGCCCTGATGAGGAATCGTACCAGTGGGCGTTGAGCGTCGCGAAACTGGCGAAAACAAAAGCCATCGTGCTGAAGAAGAAGCGCTACACCGCGGAAAAAGTAAGGATTGTCGTCAAGTCGCCGTTCCCGCTCAAAGGCAAGCACATCGTGCTGGTCGATGACATCATCAGCACCGGCCACACGATGATCGAGCCCATCAAGCAGTTTAAGCAACTCAAGGTCAAGAGCATCACGTGCATCGGCGTCCACGGCGTGTTCGCCAAGAACGCGCTCCAAAAGCTGAAAAAGCTCGGCGCAAAGGTCGAGTGCACGAACACCATCGAGAACAGGGCGTCCGTCATCGACGTCACGTCCGCCTTCGCAAAGGTGTTGTGATGCCGTGGCTTTACGTGTTCAGGCATGGCGAGTCCAAGGACAACATCAACCAGGTGTTCTCGGGCTGGCGCGACTCTCCGTTGGCAGCGCAAGGCAAAAAGAGCGCGAAGCTGCTCGCGAAAAAGCTCAAATCACGAAAAATCGATCTCGCGTTCTCGTCAGACCAAGTGCGCGCGTTGGACACGCTCAAGGAAGTGCTCAAACATCACAAGAACGTTCCCGTCATCATCGACGCGCGTTTGCGCGAGCGCGACTACGGCGACATCACCGGCTTGCGCAAGAATGTGTTCCAAAAAAAGAATCCGAAGCTCTACGAAATCTACCATCGCAGCTTCACGAAAGGACCGCCGAAGGGAGAATCATTCAAGATGGTCCTCGCGAGAGTCAACCCTTTCATCAAGGACCTCATCAAAATCATGAAAACGTGGAACGTGAACGTCGCGATATCAGCGCACGGTAACAGCATCAGGCCCATCAGGAAGCATTTCGAAACGCTGAGCATCCATGAGATGCGGACCATCGAGAACGGCCATGATGTTGTCTGGTCCTATCGCGTCTGATTATTTCTTTTCCGGTTTCCCGGTCTGCGCCATGAACGTCTTGAACGCCTGGCTCGACGTGGGCAACGCGTTCGTGTCGCGCACGTCGTACTCGCCTTTCTGCTTCGCGCCGTTTTCGTTGGCATGGCGCGCAAGATAGTGCATTGTTTCCCGCAATACCTGCTTGAGCGCCCTGCGGCAGAGGACTGACTCGGCAGTGTGTTCCCGCGGCAACGATGCAAGTGCGAGATCGCAGAGCGTGCAGATGGTTTTGCCCTGCGCAAGATCTCCGGAGTTCTGTGCGACCTGCAGGGTGTCCGTGATGCGTTCGGCGTACGCATGCGCGTCCGGGAACGGTTGCGTGAGGCGGTCGAGCGTTCGGCCCGGCCGGTGCGCGTATTTGAACGCCTGATAAAACACTTCACCCATGTCCTTCCCGAATCACGAAGTCTTTAAATACGCTCTGACACACGACGAACGCATGGCTGAATACGACGACGTGATGAACATCGCGCGCAGGTATGGCTTCGAGGAAGGCATCGACTTGAGCACGAGCAAAATCGAGGTGCGCGACTGGGTGGTCGTCAAGACGAAGCACCAGAAAGGATTTGACAAGTGCAACGCGTTGCCAATCGACCAGACGAAGAACCTGCTCCAAAATGACTACACGAAAGCCGTCATCCTCATCGGCAAGGAGGGTGATATCGTCAGCAAGCTCATCGATGTCGAAAAGGAAGTCTCCGCGTTGTTCCCGAAGGCGTTTGTCCTGATTGCGGGCGCGCAGACTCTTAGACCATCTTTAGAAGCATCAGGAATAGATGCCTTAGGCACGCTCAGAAAGTTCAAGAAGAACGTCGAAACGCTGCCTGAGATGGGGATTCTGTTACTGGATTGACCGATTCTCCGCATCAATGTAGCGTTCGATGAACTCTTTCCAGTCGGCCTTGTTCGCGATTTCGCGAGCCGCGAGTTTGTTGTCGATTCTGTCTTCCTTGTCGCGCGTGGCGTAGTAGTGCATCGTCACGGCCAATTGTTCCACGACGTCGTCATCGGTTTTCTTCCAGCGCTTCAGCACCCATATCCCTGGGTTCGGGCTTGGCGCGCATTCGTTGCAGATGAAGCGTCCGAAGCCGGCCAAGTCAGTCGTGATGGACGGAACTCCGAGCGCCCCGGCTTCCAATGGCGTGTACCCCCACGGTTCGTAATAGGAAGGAAAAATACCCAAGTGCGCGCCTTGCATCGCCTCATTGTAGGACATGTCCAAGAGTCCGTCCGCGCCGTTCAGGTAAATGGGATAATACATGACCTTGACGCGATCAGTCGCTTCATTGTCGAGTCCGGCAGACGCGAACGCGCCAAGAATCTCGTCATCACCCAGTAAATCATGCGTGCACACCGGCGGCTTTCCGCCGCGCTTGAACCGCAGCAGTTTGCGCTTCAGTTCTGCGCGCAATTCCTCGTTCATCAAGCGTTCCTCGCTGACGGGCTGGCCTGCGATCAGCGCGTGCAACAGATTGTGCTCGATTTCATCAAGGTCGTCCGTGATGCTTTCCTTGACATCGCGGTAGTAGGTCTTGCTTTCGAGCAACGGCTGCTTGATGGCCCGCACATTGCCTGGCACCCAGAAGAAAACAACAATGGTCTTGTTGCTCTTCTCAGCGATCAGTCGGTCGTTCAACTTTCCCAATGCCTTGATGAGGATGTCGATGCCCTTGTCGTGGAACTCGTGCCTGCCGGCGAGGAAGAACACGAGCGTGTTGTTCAGATCGAAGGAATAGAACGGGAAATACGCGGAGATGATGAAGTCAAAGAGCTTGCCTTTCATCAATTTGTGCCGGACGCTGACTTCCTCGAACGTCGGGTAGGTGCTCATGTCCAGACCGTTGGGCAGCAGCACGTCAGGCTTTCTGCCCAATAATTTCTCGGCTTCAATACCCGTGATTTCCGAGACGGTCGTGAACACCTTTGCGTGCAAGGCAGACTGTTTTTCGAGCTGGTGCTTGGCCTTCAGCCCTTGGCCGCGTTTCGTTGCTTCAGCGTCCGCGTCAACCGTGTCGATGAGGTCGTACAGCACGCCTTCGCTGGCCAACGCCCTGCCCAACACGGTGGCGTGCGTCGTGAACACCGTGCCGATGGGCAGTTTGCGCGAGGTGATGTAGAGGAGCGCTCCTCCGGCAAGCCATTCGTGGCAGTGGCAGACGATGGATTGTGTCGCGAGCTGTTCGACGAGCTTGCCGGCGGCCCAGCTCCAAACCAAAGGCTCGTCCACGTCGTTCCATTGCGTTCCCAATGTGTCGATCTTGTACGTGTCCCAGAGCAGTTTCTTGATGGCGTTCGCGTTTTTCGCGAAATTCGTGATGTCGATGAGAATGGCCTGCGGGTTGCCCTTGATGAGCCACGTGCCGTAATGGCATTCGATGCCTTCCTGCTTGAGGTGTTCGAAAACCGTCTTGAGCCCGTTGGGGGGTAGCTTTTCCTCGAATGAACCGATGACCCTCTGCGCGGCATACGGACCGATGGCGTAGTAGTGCTCGCCGTAATGCTCAACCATGCGCTGGGCTTTGGAAGAAACAACAGTGTAGATGCCGCCGACCTTGTTGCACACTTCCCAGGAGATTTCACAGCAGATGGTCGCGGCGGCCTTCATCGTGCATTACTCACGTTTCACGCATTTAAACATCAGCCACCATTGGCGAGTGGCTTCACTTTCCGCAGCAGCTGGCCGACGACCAGCACACTGGCAGAAACGAGCGTGATCCAGCCCCAGTCCAACACGCTCAGGGGTGCCGTCTTGAAGATGTCGGACAGGACGTACACGACCAGGAACTGCAACGCCAACGACGACGTGATGGCGAGCCAGACCCAGATGCCCTTGAGCTGGTCGCGCTGGTTGAGCACGTTGAACAATTGCATCAGCACGAGCGTCGTGAACGCCACCGTGTTCGCCAATACCCCCTCATACCGGCTGAACAGGAACAGCGCACCGAGCATCATCGTGATGCCGATGACGAAGATGCGCAATCCCCGCGCGTGCGTGATCAAGGGCGAGTTGACGTGCCGCGGCTTGCGCGCCATGATGTTCGGCGCAACAGGATCGACGCTCAACGCCAACGCCGGCAGGCCATCGGTCACGAGATTGATCCACAGGA
>JACQNB010000059.1 GCA_016203265.1 Candidatus Woesearchaeota archaeon
CGTTGAACGCGTACGTCCCTTTCTTGACGGGCACGCCTTGCGCGATCTCGCTGCCGACGACGACGCGGATCGGGATATTCGTGAAGTCGTTGTTCTTGATGGCGTGCGGGCCTTCGGAATACAGCGCCCAGTGCGGCCCGATATAGCTCGGGTCTGCCTCCAAAATCTGCTCTTCCAACGGCGTGAATGCCTTCGAGAACGCCACGGTCATGCCGAACTGCTTCTCTTCGTCCAGCACGTTCTGGATGCCAACCCAGAAGCTCGCGCCCTTGCCCGGCGGGAGCGTTGCCTTGTTGATGGGGATGGCCACGATGCTGCCGTCGCGGATCAACGCCTGAATCTGCGATTCGGTGTCGCGGTCGATTTCGTCCCTGAACTCTTCCGTGGATGTGTAGAACTGCCTTAAGAAGAACAGCGAACCCGCGAAAATGATGATGGTCAGGATGAGGATGACGAAGAATCCGATGCTCAATTCAAAACCGCGCTTGGAGTGTCTGCTCTTCCCCTGCTTTGCCGTCCCAGGTCGGTTTGGATGGTGTCGATTTTTCATTGCGATACCACAAGGCTTGCCGAGTAACGGTAAAACCTGAGGAGTATCATACCGTTCCCGGCGTGATGTAGGTTATCTTCTCCAACGGCTTCGTGAACGTGCCTTTCTTGAGCGTGCCGCTCTGGTCATAAGAGTATGCGACGCTCAAGGTCGTGAAGTGCGTCGCTTCCGGAGCCTCGACGAACGTGACGGGCACGTCAACGAAGAAGCTCTGGCCGACCGAGAGCAGTTGCCGGTTGACCGTGAGGAAGCCCAGCTCTTTCGTGCCGTCCAGCACGCGGATGCTTTCGATGTTCACGTTGCTCGTGGTCGTTCCGACGTTGTACAGCGTGAATTCTGCCTTGATGCGGTCGGTCTTGACGTTGAAGGGCTTGTTGTACGTGAACCGGTTGTTCAAATGGAAAACATTGAGATTGCGGTCATCGAAGATGGAAACAGGAGTGACTGACGTGCTGCTTCTCACGGAGCTGATGCACACCTGGTTTTCGCAGGCCAAGTCCATATATTGGCCTGCGCTGCCAGAACACGGACCGCAGTCCATGCTGCACGTGCACTTGTTCTCGGCACCATCGCACTGGAAGTTGCCGCACGCTCCGGAAATGGGCGTGTGTTCGCAGAAGAAGTTGGTTTCTGCCCCGCACGTGTCGGCCGTGCCCGGATTGTTGTCGTCACAGCTCTTCGGACAGGCATAGTCGATCGGAGGAAGCACCCACGTCATCGTGACGCCGCGCAACTGGTTCGTGAATTGGGCGGTCTTCAACGCGCTCGTGGTTCCTTGCGTGAGCGTGTATTCGTAATCGACTTTCAGGACGGGACTGGTCAGCACGCCTTCAATATCTCCCGTCGTCATCGCAAGGCGTATCTTGTCTTCCGAGCTCGTGCCCTTTTCCAACGGCTTGCTCGTGCTCGTGTCAGCCAACGTCACTGTCTGCTTGTCCTTGTTGACGCCCGACAGCTCGTAGCCTGTGATGCGGATGTGGCTGATGTAGTTGCCGATGGCATCCAGGATGATTTTGGTCGTGAACGTGTCCTTCTTGAAGTTGAACGGCTGGTTGAACGTTGTCGTCACCTTGAACGTGTTGCCCTGGCTGATGACGGTGTTCGTGATGCTCACGGGCTTGACTTGGGTCAACGGAACGTCAACCGTGCAGACGTCGTCCGCGTTGCACGTCTTTTGCAGGAGCGTGCTTCCCGGAACCGAGCCGGCGCAGATGCCGCAGTCGTTCGCGCAACTGCACTCGTTCTCGGCAGAATCGCACTTGCCGTTGCCGCACGCGCCCGGAATCGGGGTGCGGATGCATTCGTTATCGATGCAGTTGCTCGTGTAGCCTGACTTGGTGCAATCAGAGCTCGTTTCGCATTCCTTTTTGGCGCAGCCGGCGAGGAAGAGGAGAAGTGCGATGAGACTAATGAAGAATAGGACCTTCACGCTCTTTTTCATAGCAAACACGATTGATTGGGGATATAAAAAGGTTGCTTACCGTATCAGCTCAAACTCTCTCACCACGATAGCGGCAAAGAGGATGAAGATGAATGCTCCGGTCAGGATTCGGTACATTCCCGAGGCGAAGTCAGCCACGAAGACCGTGTACAAGCCCCAGCCCATCAGTGCGGTTCCCAACCAAAGGAACTTGTCCAAGACGAGCTTCATGATGTCGAACTCTTCGCTTGAGGACAATCTCCTTTTCATGTTGTGTCGTGCCATTTAACTCAACACCACGAAGAACTGCTTGCTCTGGTAGGGCGTGAATTCGCCGGCGAGCGCGCAGTTGTTGTTATACAGTTCCTTGGACACTTGCAATTCCATCGCATACGTGTCCGGAGTCGCCTTCGCAATCTGGATGGTGACGGGCAAGACGCCGACATCGTTGTTGTTGATGTCAATCTCGCTGAAGATTTGGAACCATGTGTTCTCCGTCGTCGGAGTCTCGCCAGTAACGGTCTTTCCACCGACAACCACGTTGTTCGTGCTGCCGGGGCAGAACGAGTCAGGTTTCAACGGTCGTAAACATTTGACCGCCAAACGGTAGCAGACGCTGCTTTGCGACGGGTCCTGGTCTGCGTTCGGATTGGACGCCGTGTTCTTGACGCCAATGAAGAACGTGTCCTTCTTTCCAATGCCGGTTTCAATCTCGGCACGGTTGAACACCAAGAGTTCGCCTGATTCCTTGATCTTTTCGTTCAGTTGCGACTTGATTTCTGAAGAAACTTCGGTGAATTGTTTGCCCAACGCCCCGAATTGGCCTCGGATGAATCCGATGCCGAGTCCCAGGATGGTAATGGCTAGGATGAGAACGACGATTGCGTTGATGGACAGCTCCAAGGCCGCCTTTCTATTCATCACGGGTAACACCTCTTTCTTGAGCGTCTTTGAGCAAGGCTTATTTATAAAGGTATTGGTCATCGTTTCGCGAGCCTTTTCCTGCGTTCGGGCTGTTGCAGGAAATTCTCGGCCGAAACAATGGATTTTCCTAGTCGTTTCTCGATATCCTTCCGTGTCGCACCGGCAACAGTTCCGCCCTCTTGGGCGTCCTGCTCCAGCGCAGGAAAGATTTGCGAGTCCCGTTCACGCGTAAAACGTGTTGTCGTAGCCTCACCCAATATTGATAGAATGAGCTCGATGTCATCCATATGGTCACGAAGATTTTGTGTTGTGAGATTCTTGAGTGATTTATGTTCGCTCGGCAGTAATCCGAAGGTCGCTTTAGCGATTTCAGCCGTCAGGATGGCATATTCACTTGGTTTAACGACGCCTCTTTTCCGCCATTCGTCAGTCAGTTCGCTGCGGATGGCAATTCCGCGCATACGTTTTTCTATCCATTCAGATGAATATCCCTTTGCTTTGTATATCTCCTTCATTCGTTGCTGCGCAAGCTCCGGATTCTCGATTTCTTGTACGCGCTCATACCCTACTTGAGCAAGCCAAAGCTTGAACGGTTCTGCCTTTGGAGAAGGAATTGATTGGATGATGCGAAAGGCACCTGCGGTGTTTGTGCAATTGATATTCTGGATACCGCCCTTTGTTTCCATTGGAAGGGGGTGGACAATTTGTCCATACCCTTTACTCAGCACTTCATCCCTTTTCCTC
>JACQNB010000003.1 GCA_016203265.1 Candidatus Woesearchaeota archaeon
CTTCGGAAAAACCGTTCAAGAATACAAAGCGCTCAAAGGCATCAAGAAAAAGAACCAAAATCTCAGAGACCACATGACTGATTGGGAGCTCATTTTCAATATGCTCGGAGAAAAGGCAACAACGGACATCACGAGGACAAGGGACGCGCGAGGGTTTGAAGAGAACAAGCGAGCCGCAAAAAGAGGAGGCCAAATAGCGCACAACGCAAGGAAAGAGCTAGAACAAGAAACGGGTAAATCAGTCATCTCAAAAGACAACGTTCTAGAGTTTACGAAACAGAGAAAGCTAGAACATAAGAAGGACAAGAAGTTAGAGTGATGAACGGCCGGATGCTTAACCACCGTCACATAATAGAGATGGACACCGTCTAGTGATACTTCAGCGCTTCTTCCGCGTACTCATGCGCGCGTTTCTTCCAATATAGTTCTTTGGCCTTGTCGCCGGCCCTGCGCGCGAGTTCAGCGTACGCAAAGGTGAGGTCGCGGTGCGCGACAAAGTACATCCGGTACAGCTTGCGGTCAAAGTGTTTGCGGGGGTCCATGCGCAGACTGTCAAGATACGGTTTCACGACCTTATCCGCATATTCATGCGCGAGCGCGTACTGTTTGCTCGCGATGAGCGACTGCAGATGGCCGACGCGCACGTACAGCACCAGCTTCTCCAAATGGTCACGATAGGTGATCAATAGCACCAGCGTGATGAGCAAACCAAGAAGGATTGCGAGACTGATTTCAACAGGCAGCAGGCGCAAGAGCGTCGGCGTGAAACTTCCCGGCGGAATCGTGAACGATGGTGCCGCGGCAATCAAGTCAGGCAGTTCCAGCACGGCCGGAATGCACGCGCGCTCGATTGCGGGCAACAGTTTCGTGGTTCCGCAGCCGACGACGTCGAAACAGTCGCGCGTCTCGACGCCTTCGGACGAGCACGCGCTCCAGTCGCCGCAAATCCAGCTTTCGGTGCACGGCAGGCACGCGCCTGCAGAACAGGTTGATCCGATTGCGCACGGCGCAAGCGCATAATAGGCGCATCCGCCGGAGACGAGGCAGGTCTTTCTGCCATCCGGAGAACAGATGCTCGTGCCAGGCGTGCAGACGCTGATGCAACCTCCCCCTCCGCCACCTCCGCCCGTCCCTTCGCCGGACGGACCCGGTGCGGGGCTTGGCTCGGCCGCAACGCTGCCGTTGGTCACGGTCGTGTTGATCGTCACAAGACTGCCATGCTTCGTATTGAGCGTGCTGAAGAACGTGAGGTTTGCCGTGTTGTTGATGAGCGTGGCGTTCGGGACCGTCGAGCTCACGTTCACCGTGATGTTGATGCGGTAAATGTCGCCGTTGCTGAGATTGGAGAGCGTGAACGTGACGTTGCCGGCAAGCGTCGGCTCTGCGCTCACGAACTCAACTTGGGCAGGATACGTTTCGTTCACCGTGATGTTGTATGCCCTCGTCGTTCCGGTACTGTTGAGCAGGATGACATACGTGAGCAGACCGCTCGTGTTCACGGGATCTGGCGAGTCGGTCTTGGTTATCGTGATTGCCGGTATGTCGCTCTCAAGCGTGAGGCTGACGACGCCGGCTGATTGCCGGCCGGTAAAATTGACGAATGACGATTGCGCGCCGAACAGCAGCCACGCCTCGACGCCCAGCGCGATGAGCAAAAGCACTGCCAGAAGAACGACAAGACTACGTGGCCAGTCCCTCTTTTGACTCATGAGGAGAACGCTCCTGTGAAGATTTAATAACCTTTAGTTGCTGGTGGCCGTCGCCGTCAAGGTCGCCGTCTTGACACCTGCAGGCGCGTCGAAGGGGATGCTGATGTTGATTTCGATACCGATGCTGTCGTTGGCCTCTTCCGGCATGAACATGCCGCAGATGGTGGTGCCGGGCGAGGTGACGTTGACATCGGTCCAGTTCATCGGGTTCACGGTGCAGTTGCCCGCGACATCAACCGCGGAGGTGCATTTCAGGCCAGTGCTGTCGTCCCACGTGACCGATCCGTTGCCGCCGGTGCCGTTCCGGCACGAACCGGTTTCGTTGAGGATGGTGTTCCAGCGGAAGCGCGCGAACGACGGGTTGCCGCCGAAGAACGCGGCTGCCGCGACATCGGACACGAGCTGCACGGTCACGTTGGTCGAGCCGTCGTTTTCCAGCGAAAGGTTGCCGAAGAGCCGCGTGAAGTTGATGCATTTGGACGAGTCGTTCGTTCCGTTCGAGTCGAGGATGCACTCGGTGTTGCCGGCCGTCGTGTTGACCTTGCCCGTGCCGAAGTTCAGCGTTGACACCGCGAAACGCACGGAGCCCGTGCTCTGCAGGGTGAGCGTGACCGTTCCCGTGTCGGTTGCCGGAGCGCCCGTGACCTGCACGATGCCGGAAGGAGAATAGGTGATGAGGACGTATTGGCTCGCGAACGTGGCTCCCAGGAGAACGACGGCGAGCAACAACAGCAACGTATTCTGTTTCATACATCCTCTTTCTTGAACACGACACGAAGCAGTCCAGTATATAAACCATAGGGTTGCCCATCAGGAATGGTGACGGTGAGATTGACCTGTTTTGTCCCTTGGGACGGCAACAGCACCAGGTTTTCCGCCGCGCTCACCCAGGGAGCCATCTCTCCGCTGATGGTCAGTTCGGCAATCACAGGAAAGGGATAGGTGTTGTTCAGGACGAATCCCCGCACGCCCTCGTTGAGCGGGGGAACCTTGCCGAAATGGATGGCATCGATGTCCGTGTTGAATCCGAAGTGGTCCTCGACCTTGACGTCCATCGGCACGAATTCCTCCTTGAGGAACAACGGATCCGTGGTGCTCACGAACCAGACGGTGGTCGCGACTGATGCGACTGCGATGATGGCCAAGAGCAGCAATCCGATATGCCAGAGTCTCATTTCTTTCGTCTCCGCATCGCGATGAGGAAGAACGCAAGGAGGACCAGGATGACGGCGAAGACTGCCCTGCCCGCCCAACCGAAGGACGCGGGAGCTTCGATGACGGTGCGGTCGGCGAGCAAGACCTCTCCGGACAGCGTGCTGAACGTGTCGCCATACCGCACCACCACGTCAACGGGGTAGGTTCCTGCGGAGAGCCGTGTCGCGTCCCAATAGCCCTGCAGCACGCCGTTGTTCCACGGCCCAAGGTCAATGGTTGGCGTCTTGAATGTCGTGCCGTTGATGGTGACTTCCGCGAAGATGTCCTTGAATGCCGTGTTCCACTCGCTCTGGACCTTGACCTCGAACGGGTTGATGACGCCGACGGTGGCGTCGCGCGTGAAGTCAGTGATGCGGATGAACTGCGTGCCGATGCGGAATGTTTCCGAACGTTTGAGCGTCTGTCCCGCATAGGAAAGGGTGAGTTCTGCGCGGTAGGGTCCTGGCTTCTGGCCTTGGGTGTCCCACCCGAGCTTGACATAGGTCTCCTCGGAGCCCGTGATGGTCGTGGGAGCCGCGTCCAGCAATGCAACGGTCTGGTTTGTGCTCTCATCGATGACGACGATGGTCGTCGTGAAGGTGGTGGTGTCGCGTCCGCGGTTGATGACATAGACGCTGAAGTTCACGGGCTCGTCCACGTTCACGGTGGGGGCGGAAAAGCGAGTCTCGAGATAGACGCCAGGGTAGGGAACGAACAGGGAGACGGGCGCCTGGATGGCGGCTCTTGCGGCCACGGTCGAGCCTTCGGGCGGGTTTTCGATGGCGCCGACCAGCAGGATGCGCTGTCCGGGAGGACTGATGTCTTCCGGGATGCGCAGAACGACGTCGAATCCTCGCGGTCCCGTGCCCTGCGCCGCGTCCTGCAGTTCTGCGTACGGGGCGAGGTCGCCTTTCAGGTAGGTCGTGATGGTCTCGGCTCCTGACGTGCTGAAGCTCAGGCGGTATTCCTTGTTGGGCTCGAACGTGAGCTCAACTTTTGCCGGTGAGATGCCGATGGCTGAAACTGCCGGTAGAAACAACAGGAACAACAAGAGAGAAAAAATGCGCGTGCTGACATTCATGAGCACGCACCTTTAGGTGACGGTGGTGGCCGTTGCCGTAAAGGTTGCCGTCTTGGTGCCCGCGGGCGCGTCGAATGGAATGGTGAGATTGACCTCTATGCCAATGCTGTCATCCGTGTTGTTATACAGCAATTTCTGACAGATTGTCGAACCAGGTGCAGTGACGTTCACGTCAGTCCAACCCTGGGGCGAGAAAGTGCAGTTACTCAAGGTACCGCCCGCGGCGCCGCCTGCAGTACAATTTCCTGCTGCATCAGATGAGATTGCCATACTACCACCGCCGGTGCCGTTTCTGCAGGACATGGACTCATTGTCTTGCACCGCATACCTAAATTGGGCAAGAGATGCCGTGCCTCCGAAGAACGCGGCTGCCGCGACATTGGACACGAGCTGCACGGTCACGTTGGTCGAGCCGTCGTTCTCCAGCGTCAGGTTGCCGTTCTGTTGCGTGAAGTTGATGCATTGCGTGGATGAGTTCGTACCGTTGGAATCAAGAATGCAGATGGTGTTGCCACCAGTCGTGTTGACCTTGCCCGTGCCGAAGTTGATTGCGTTGACCGCGAACCTGACGGAAGCCGTGCTTTCGATGGTGACGGTTGCCGTGCCGGTATCGGTGGACGGAGCACCAGTGATTTGGAGGATGCCTGGAGCGCGGTCGATGACGAGCCACGTGCCGCCGATGCTGACCACGAGGGCAACAATCAACAATGTCGCGAGGCTTTTGTTGGAAATATCATCTTTTTTCACAGGTTCTCCTCCTTTAAGGCGCTAGCTCCAAGACAATGTTCGCGGTTGATGACGGTGCCTTTGGCTCGGTGCCGACGATTTGCAGCATGACGAATCCTTTTGCTTCGTTCGAGGTGCGCACGATGTTCGGCGTGTTTGCGCTCAAGACTGCCCACGTGCTGAACATAGTAACTAATATGACTAAGAATACTAAGACGACGAGCGTCTTCTTTGAAACATCGGTTTGCTTGACTGGCACTCTTTCTCCTCTTTTCGTGAGTGATGACCATCACTTTATATTTAAAAGACTTTCGTTTCTTGTCAGATACTCCTATATTATATCTGAGCGCAAGGTTTATAAGCGAAAAGTGTTCTGTCCCGATTGCTGCTACTGTTGCCATTCTTCTTGTGAAGGATGGTCTCGAAGGATGTGGGTCCTTCGTCATAGTCGAGTACGTGGGTACTACGACACGCGCAAAGCGAAGCTTTGCGACAAAAAGGGGAAGTGTGGTGAAAAGAGGGTTGAGTGCTCTGCGGAGCAAGCTACAGTCTTACAGTTCTATAGATAGCGCGCTCGCGTCGCGGTTTGATGAGTTAGTGTTGCGTTCCGCGACGCGGGAAACTGCGCGCGAAAATTATCCTGAACTGCTCGCGATTTATACACAGTTGTTGCAGGAAGGCTCTCCTTCCGCAAAGAATACAGCATATGCAACGCTTTCTGAAATCTACGAAAGGGCGACGGGAAAGACTTCAGCCGTGCCCAAGACGTCCGCCCCTCTCGTTTCTACTCCCTTACCGGTGTTGAGTCGCGTGCTCGAGAAGCAATCAAACACACCAATAACGACCAGGGCACAAACGCAGAAAGCAAACAGCGCACCCCACCCACACCAATCACTCGTAATGTGGCTCTTTTTCGCGCTCATCGGCATTCTCGTCATCCCGCTCTTTTTCGGGCCAAGCATCACGGGACTCTTTGGAGTCGAGCCTGTTTCTGAGGTGCTTCACTTCAGCAGCAGTAGCAGCACAATGCTCGTACTGCAGGGAGTACCGGAATCCTTGGTTTTTTCTGGTCATTGGAATAACCAGGGTTCGGGCAGGTTGTACGCCGAGTTCGACGGCGTCCGGCTGCTTGCGTTGGACACGCAAAAGTTGGGCAGTGCAGGCTTCGACACGGCGACGAGCGTCGCATTCACTGACGCGTGCGTCGAGACGTGCATCGTAGCCATCGCAACCACGCCGGACGTGACGCTCGTGTACGAATCGGAAGGCGGCGCGACGCTGGACATCACGGCCTACGGTGAGTTGGGTGCTTCTGAACCGGTTGCTGCGCCAACCATCGAAGCGCCAATTGCAGAACTAATAGTATCACCGACGCTCATCGAGTCTGAACCGACACCAACCAAATCTGAAGCGACCGAACCCACTCCCACTTCTGCCGTCATCGTTGAGCCTGTTGAAGCACCATCAATCACGCCCTCAACCGCAGTATTCACGCCGACCGGATTCTCGGTGGAAAGCATCGGATTCACGAGCCCCGCGAACGGCACGCCGGACAGCGTCGACGCGCAAGGCATCAATGATGGGTTTGGAAGCACGGACAGCGTGACGGTGGATACGATTAATACAGGAAATGACGTCTATGTCGGGCTGATACGAGCTAATGCCTTCGCCACATCCTTGGATCTTGAAGGATACCTGAACATGAGCTACAACATCACCAACATCACCAGCCAACCTGGCGTGACGCTGACCAACTTCACGTTTTTCCTTGACCATTGCTTTTCGGGAGACACCAGCGCGCCCGTGACCTGCGGAACAGATCCCGTTGGCACGGTTACGATTGAGAACAGCGCGATTGAGCTCTTCAATTTCAGCAGCGGGCGGTACAAGAAAGTCAGTGATTGGGTGGGGACGATCTCAACAGAAGGCACGCACAAATTCAACGTCACGCAGGGCTTGAGCGACTTCGTGAGTGCGACCAATTTCGTGAACGTCCGGTATGTCGTCAACGTCACGATGGGTACGTTGAGTGCAGCAAGCTTAGGGGCCGACTTGGCTGTGATGGAGGCCAAGTTCACGATCGACAACGCACCGAGCATCTCGTCAGCGATCTTGAGCTCCACATCGGGGTCCAACAGCACGAACGACAATCTCACGGTCGCGCTTTCAGGCGTTGCTGACGCAGATGGCGATGTCGTGTGGAACATCACGGACTGGCGCAGGGCCAACAACACCGGCGGATTTGCGTCGATTGCGGTGCTCAACATGCCGTTTGACTTCAACGTGAGCAGCTCCTTACCGAACGCAAGCCCCGACTACACCACGTTTCACAACAACGGCACGCTCGGTGGCGACGCGGAAGCGCCGTTATGGAATGCGTCAGGAAAGGTCGGCGGCGCATTCCAGTTCGATGGAATTGACGATTTCATCGAAATCAACAACAGCCCAAGCCTCAACCTGAACGCGCAAAACCTGACCATCTCGGTCTGGATCTATCCTTCAGGCTCCCTCGGCCGCGTCGTCTGCAAGGACGACGGCGGCGGCTCCCGCGACTATTGCGTCAGTTTCGGCGACTCAGGAGGCTTGAACGCAAGGTTCTTCGCGACCGTCGCCGCGGGAATGCCGGTGATCGACTCGACACTCCTGCTGCCATTGGACGCGTGGTCGCACGTGGCCGTCACGTACGACGGCACGACCTTCCGGATGTACATCAACGGCACTGATGACACGACCGCCGATGTCACCAGCACGCTCGTGGGGTCATCAGTCCCGTTGCGCATCGGCCGTTCGGTCGAAGGCTACACCTTTCCCGGACTCATCGACGAAGTCCTCATTTTCAACCGCACGCTCAGCGGTGCGCAAGTGCGCGAACTGTTCAACGCAAGCATGAACAACAAACACCTGATGACCATCCACTCTGACGAGACCCAAATCAATGAAGTGTGGCAGGTCGCGGTCACGCCCACCGACAACCGTTCCGACGGCGCAACCGTGTTGAGCAACAACCTCACCATCCGCGACACCCTTGATTCCTGCCAGACGCTCGGCGCGGGGACGTATTATCTCGGCACCAGCCTGACGACGACCGGGCCTTCCTGCTTCAATTTCACGGCAAATAACGCCTTGCTGGATTGCAACGGGTTCAGCATCACGGGTTCGCGCCTGGCCAACAGCCACGGCATCAACGCGTCATCACGGCTGAACGTGACCGTGCAGAACTGCGTCATCACCAACTTCAGCGACGGCATCTTCTTCACGCGTGTGCGCCGGGGGACCATCTTCAACAACGTCATCGTCAACAACTCGGATGACGGCATCGACCTCGGCAACAACAACTTCACGCTCATCAGCCACAACACGCTCGCGAACAATTCGGACAACGGCATTGAAATGACGGGTTGGTACAACAACGTCACCAACAACACCATCCAGAACAACCGAGGAGCAGCCACTTCCCACGGCTTGCAGACGTTCCGCGGTTCCGCGACCGTTCCCGGTTCGGGTCCTGCAAGTTTCCGCATCATCAACAACACGTTCATCGACAACCAGAATGATGGTTTGAACGTGGCGTGGCTGAACGACTCAGTCATCGCCAACAACACATTCTCGGGCTCGGGCGATGACGCGATGTCCATCACCAACGGAACTACGTTAATCATCACCGGCAACAACATGGGGAATGGAGGGGACGACGGCATTCTCCTGGAAGGCACGAACTATTCGTTCATTGCGCACAACAACGTCTCGGAACGCCCAGGACAGAACCTTGACGTGGTGCGCAGCAACAACAACAACTTCTCGAACAACACGCTGTTCTACGGCAACATCGACGTGCTCCGATTGCGGTTGAACAGCAACAACAACACGTTCTGGAACAACACGCTCTTTTCCAACAACTCATGGTTCGCCATCAACGACACGTCAACGCTGAACAACAACTTCACGAACACGACATTCGCGAACAGCAACGGCAGCATCCTGCTCTCGTTCTTCCAGGCGAACATTTCGCAGGAAGTCAACACGACCGTGTTGAACATCTCAAGCAACCGAGCCTACCTCAACGCCACCAACCTCACCTGGATGAACGTATCCGCGACCATCATCATCAACCATACCGGCATGTCCTTCACGAATCCGATCGCGCAGGTCGACTACGGTGACACGCTCACGTATGAGGACTGTCCTGCGGATGTCTGCACCACTATCGGAAGCGCTACCGACTCGTTCAGCTTCAACGTCAGCCACTGGACGAGTTTTGCCACGACGGACGGACCGGTAGAGGGCAACAGCATCACCATCGCGGCGTGCGGCAACCTTTCCGCTTTTGGCAAGACGTACGTGCTGACGGCTGACGTCACGAGCACGCAGACGTGCTTCCAAGTCCAGAACCACAACATCACGCTGGACTGCAACGGGCACACCGTCACGTACGGTGGCTCCTCGAACATCGCGGACGGCGTGAACGTTTCGCACGCGCGGAACACGACGATTGCGGGTTGCACGCTGAGCGAGTCCGCGTCCGGGACTTCCTCGCCGTATTATTCCGTCGAAATCCGCGGCTCGAACGACACGCGCATCATCAACAACAGCATGTTCGTGCGCACGAGCTCGAGCGCGGGCGTGGGGTACAGCGGTTCGTTCTCGTCGCGCAACAACAGCGTCATCAACAACTCAATCCTGAGCCACAACAACGGGTATGGAATCTCTGTCGCCGTGAGCACGGGCAACCAAATCATCGGCAACCGCATCGAGATGAACGGCACGAGCACGGGCATCTCGGCCATCACGCTCGGCACCACCAGCAACAACGCGACGGTCGAGAGCAACCGCATCGTCACGCGAGACAACAAGGGCATCACGATGTCCACTGGCGGTGTCGCGAACATGACCATCATCAACAACACCATCACGAGCAACACGAGCACCGCGCTCGAGACGGGAGCTGCGGGAGCGTCAGGCAACAGCAACATCGTCATCAACAACACCTTGCGCAGCGTGACGTCAGTCGCGCTCTACATTTACAGTTCGCACAACCTCATCTGGCAGAACTCGATGAGCACGTGGTCGGGCAACGCCGTGAAGATCGCGGGCAGCGCGAACAACAACTCGCTCATCAACAACACCTTGTACGCGCACAACGGCACGACCATCTACGCGGACACGACCGCGTCGAAAGTCAGATTCCAGAACACGACGCTCTGGAGCAACGCGTCGTGGTTCTATTCGGTGCACAGCTCGAACACGGACATCAACTTCACGGACATCACGTTCGCGTTCGGCAACGGCACCATCCGTTTCACTGGAAACGGCACGTTCCCGATCGGGGAAGCGAACATCACCGTCGTGAATATGACCCTCAACGCGAGCCGGGCGTTCGTGCAGGCACGGTCGTTGCCGATGTTCAATCAGAGTGCGGAAATCACGTGGTTCAATCGCACGGGTGACGATCCGCAATTGTTCCACGTGCTCATCACGTGCACTGCCGGCGGCGTGTGCACCGAGCGCGAAACCACTCCCTGTTCGGCAGACACGTGCACAAAGCAGTCCTATTCCGCGAACACACTGAAGTTCAACGTCAGCCACTGGAGCGCGTACGAGACGAAAGAGCAGGGCACGTACTGCGGCGAATTGTTTGAAAGCACGACGCTGAAGACGAATTTGAAGGCGAACGAGACCTGCTTCAGGATTCGCACGAGCAACATCTTCCTCGACTGCAACGGCACAACTATCGAGTATGCGAACAGGACTGGCAACGGCGCTGGCGCCGGGCACGCCGTGGAGGTCAACAGCTCGACGAACGTGACCATCAAGAACTGCATCTTCCTCAAAGTGAGCGGCACTCCGACGGACGCGCACGCGGTGAACTTCACGAACGTCAACTACAGCGTCGTCATAAACAACAGCATCGTAACGAACGGCTCAGATGATGCTGGCATCTACCTTACGCAAAGCCATTTCAA
This sequence comes from Candidatus Woesearchaeota archaeon, assembly GCA_016203265.1. Taxonomy (GTDB): domain Archaea; phylum Nanobdellota; class Nanobdellia; order Woesearchaeales; family ARS49; genus DSQK01. The sequence continues at coordinate 10,671 of JACQNB010000003.1, forward strand.
CAACCTGACAGGCAACAACATCACGACCACGGGCGCGGCAACAGCGCACGGCATCTACCTCTTTACGACGAACACGCACAACAGAATCGAGAACAACACGATTCTGACGAAAAACAATGATAACTACGGCATCGACCTCGACACGACCGCGAACAACAACACGCTCATCAGGAACAACATCACTGTGACGAAAATTTCAACGAGCACCCAACGCGGCATCCTGCTGACGACGACGGTGCATAACAACACGCTGCAGCACAACTCAGTTAGCGTCACGGGCGCCGCGAACATGATCGGCATCTACGTGTTCGGCACGGCGTCGAAGACGCTCATCGAGAACAACACGGTTGACATGAATGGCTCGAGCACGGGGAATCAGGGCATCGTGCTCGAGACGGCTGGCACGTCAAGCCAGTACGCAAGAATAATCAACAACACGATACATACGAACGGCAGTGCCGGCAGCTATGCAGTCTTCCTTACGAGCAACATCTACAACACAACTATCGCGAACAACACATTCATCGCGAACTCGAGCGGTGCCAGCGCTCGAGGAGTCTACATTTCAGGATCGGTTTCGCAGACCAACATCACGAATAACGTCATTTATGTCGACGACAACAGCTCGGACAGCTATGGTATCACCGATGCGGGCAGCGGAAGGTTTGACGTCATTGTCGACAACCTCATCTATCCGAACGGCGGCGGCACCGGAGGATTAGCATACGGCATCGACCTGTCAACGAACTCGCCTTCGCACTCGAACATCTCGCGCAACACCATCATCGGCAGGGCAAGAATCAACATCGTCGGGCTGTACATCGCAGGCGCGAACAACAGCGTGTTCGAGAACGTCGTCGACATCACCGGCAACGCAGGTCCCACAGGCACAAATAACCGCGGCGTGTGGTTGGCGGGCTCGGCAGCGGGAGGAAGCGGCCTGTACAATCTGACGATGCGCGCGAACACTATCGTCGTGAACAACACGGCCAGCGGCATCGGCATCCTGTACGCGCCGAGCTATTCTGGCGGCCCTGCGAACCCGAACGGCACCAATCTCATCGAGAACAACACCGTCACGGTCGAAAGCATCGTGGGCGGAGACACCGGGGTCTCCATCGAGAACGAGGCCTGGTGGAGCAGGTTCGTCGGCAACTTCATCCGGATGAACGGCACGGGGAACCTCACCGGGTTCGATCTCGACAGCGCGGACAACAACACGATTGAGAACAACACCGTTCTCGTGCTTGGCCGGGCCGAAGGAAATGCAGGCGTGAAGTTCACGGGCTCGGGGTTGGCGAACCGGAACAACGTCACCAACAATGCATTCTACGTTGAGGGCACGGGCAACACGACGGGCGCGAACTTCGACGCGGCCGGGGGCGTCACGCAAAGCTGGTTCCGCAACAACAACTTCACCGTCAATGGCACGCTGCCGCGGAACTTCGGCATCGACATGGAAGATCCAACTCCGGCGTCAGGCGGTCCGTACTCGTTCAACAACTTCACCGGAAACACATTCACCGTCTATGGCCTGCATGCCCGAGGAATCATCCTCGACACGAAGAGCTCCGGTGCGCCCATCGTGCGCGACAACCAATTCCACAACACGACCATCACGGTCGAAGGAGAGGGAAGCTATGCCATCTATGTTTCTTCCGACACGGCCGTGCAACCGGCTACCACCGCCTTCAACAACACCGTCATCGACAACGCGCCGTTCTGGACGTTCACGGGCAGCAACGCCATCCTGAACTTGAGCAAGATCAAGTTCCTGACGCCGAACGGCAGCATCGAGTATCCCCGTTTGCTGATGGGCGGCAGCAACAACATCAGCCGTTTCGCGCTGAACATCACGCAAAATCGCGTCTTCGTGAACTCGACGTTCATCGGCGGGGGCCCTCCTTCGACGAATTCAAGCGCGAACATCACGCTGAACCTCACTGGAATGGGATTCGTCATCCCGCGGCCGGCCTACGACTTCCACCACACCGGCACCAACACCACCTGTGACGTGACGAACTGCACCAACAAGGGCTTCAGCAACAGCATCCTCACGTTCAACGTGAGCCACTGGACCATTTACACGGCCGAGGAGACGACCTCGAGCGCCTGCGGTCCCCTGACGACCTCAACCACGCTCCTGCAGGACGTCTCAGCCACGGGCACGTGCTTCACCATCGAGGATGATGATATCACGCTCAACTGCAACGGCACCACCATCACGTACGACACCGGAGGAAGTGGCGGCAACGGCGTCACCGTGTTCGACCGTGACAACACCGTCATCAAGAATTGCTTTATTCAAGACGCGACAGTCGCGGGCGCGGGCAGCGTCGCCGTGAACCTGACGCGCGC
>JACQNB010000053.1 GCA_016203265.1 Candidatus Woesearchaeota archaeon
GAGGAATTCTTATGGTCACCATTTCGGCGCCGGAAGCTTCCAATGCTTCTCGACGTACATCATCCGAAGGATACTTACCCGTACCTACAATCAGGCGAGAATTAAATTCCATGTCCTTAATTTTTAACTTGCCGTATGTTACCATAGCGCAGTAGATAACTTCCGAAACATTTAAATATTATTCCTCCTGTTTAGGAAGAATTATGAATGAAAGCGAACTATTAATCGAGCTCGGATTTACTCCGAGCGAAGCGAAGATATACCTTGCACTTGTAGAGCAAGGCCCAGCAACTATTGGAGAGCTGGTAAAACGCACGCGCATCCACACATCAGTTCTTTACACTGCAGTGCAGCGCTTAGTGCAGCGCGGTCTCATAACCTATGTGAAGAAAGGAAGGACAAAAACCTTCAGCGCGGCAGACCCCAAATCTCTCTTGCAACGCACACAAAATCTTGCCGAAGAACTGCACAAGGTCATTCCAGCATGGGAACAACGATTGAAAGTCATAGCGCCAGAAATTATTGTTGAGGTTTACGAAGGCTTTCCAGGGCTCACGAATATGTTCAACGCGCTCTTCGCAGACGCAAAATCTGGTGATGAATACTTCAGCTTTACACTGGGACAGGAATTCCAAAATGAAGAATGCCTTAAGTGGTTTAACAACCTCGGCAGAAGAAGAATGGCCTTGAAGCTCAATGTCAAAGCACTCTGCCCCCTACGATTCAAAGCTTTATTTGAACGAGTTGGCGATCCCAAAATATTAGCAAAAACGGGTCTACGATTTTCCAAATTTGAATTTCCCCAAGGAATCATTATCTTCCACGATTCAATAATATTCATTTCGTGCGATCCAACAGCCAAAGCCATAAGAATCAAAGATGCCAACCTTGCCGAACAGTATCGCACATTTTTCATGCAGCTCTACGCTTCCGGAACATCATACGTTCCGCCCCGAGCTTAACATCCTTGCAAATGGTCTGCCTTCTCGCACCATCCGAAAACCTCACAAGCCTGCCTTCTTCCGGTATTCCTGGCTTTTCTTTTCAAAGACCGCTTTGAGTTGAGGGTCTTGCAATCGTTGCGCGACCGTCTGATACATGAAGCCGATGTCGCGGTGTTGGTCGGAAGTGTAGCCGTTGTACCGCAGCACGTCGCGGTTCTGGTGCAGCATCTCGGCCTGCACCAAGGGATCGGGCTCTTGGTGAATCAGATCGAGCAAGGTTTTCAAATCAGGCATGTTTGTGCGTCACGAAGAACGGTTTAAAAGGGTTGTGTCCGGCAAGGACGCATTGCAGGACACGCCCCACTGGACACTGACGCGTGAACTTTATAAATGAGCGCCCTTTCCAGAAAACAATGCATGACGCGCTTGTTGTTTTTCAGGGGAAAAATATCCGTCGCACATGGTTTAACGACGAATGGTGGTTTGTAGCGGTCGATATCATTGCAGTCATCACGGAAACGAGTGACCCGAGCGGATACCTCAAAGACATGCGAAGACGAGATGCCAGTTTTTCTCAAGGGTGGGGGCAAATTGCCACCCCCCTTATCGTTGGTACGAGCGGCGGGAAACAGAAAATAAACTGCGTATCTACGAAAGGCGCGTTGAGACTGGCTCAGTCCATTCCGTCGAAACATGCAGAACCGTTAAAACAATGGTTAGCCCAAGTCGGTTATGACCGGGTGCGAGAGATAGAAAACCCAGAACTCGCCCAAAAGCGGATGCGGGAACTCTACAAGGCCAAAGGCTATTCCGATGACTGGATTGAAAAACGAGTGCGAGGTATCGTGATACGGGATGAGCTCACCGACGAATGGAAAAAGCGGGGCGTGCGGGAAGAACGGGAATACTCAATCCTCACCGCAGAGATATCCAAAGCCACGTTCGGCATGACACCGAATGAATACAAGAAGTTCAAGGGGCTGAAACGGGAAAACCTGCGCGACCACATGGACGATTTGGAACTGATATTCTCGATGTTGGGAGAACGGGTCTCGACTGAAATAACGCGGAACGAGGACAAGCAGGGATTTGTCGAGGTCGGAAACGCTGCCAAACGCGGAGGAAGAGTTGCGGGCAACGCGCGAAAAGAGACCGAAAAGGAATTGGGACGGCCCATCACATCAAAAGAGAATTACCTTGCTGCACCGGAGAAGAAGAGAAGATTGCAGAATAAGAGCAAAGAGTAAGAGAACGCGCGCACTAAAGTCCAACCACCTTCAGTTCCCCTGCGGGCAAACACCTGATGATGTCGTCGACGTGCCCACCGCCGAGATACTTCTGGATTTTCTTGGCCGCGTCCGAGGGCTTGTCCGTGCCTTGCTGAATCAGCATTCTTTTGGTGCAGTGCTGCTTGATCGCGCTTTCTGGGCCGCCCATGACCCTGCCGTCCGGCAACAGCCCAATCGCGAGCTTGATGGGCACGCGCTTGACGTTTCTTTTTCCGCGCACCATGAAGCTGCCTTTCGCCAGGAATTCGCCTGCCTGTGCCTCTTTCGAGATTTGGGACGGCTCCACGGTGTACGCATCTGCCGTGCTCACGCCGAGCTTCCACGCTTTCGAATAGCTGGCCGTCGCTTGCAGCGCTTCATCGATCGTGATGTCCTTGGGCTTGGTGCCTTCGGTCTTGATGATGAAGAACGGAGAACCAGGAGCCTCCGTGTGGCACACGACATCATGCGCTTCGGTGTGCTTTTTCAGCACGACTTCGTTGCTCGTGGCGTCTCTGCCACCCACGCAAAGATAGCCTTCGCTGGACAGGAACCATCTGAACTTGTCGTACCAGTGCTTGGCGATGTCATCCTGTTTCGCGACAATCTTAGGTGCTTCTTTAACCTGTTTCGCGAGCTCCTTGGAAAAGCGGGCGATGGCCTCTCGCGCGCCCTTTGATTTTGCCTTGAACTTTTTGGCGCGCTCGAAATACGCTGCCGCGTTCTGTTCGACGGTCTTCCTGATGTCGAGAATGAGGCGCATGCTAGCAGCGGCGGAGATCTTCCACCACGATGGCCTTGCCCGTGCAGAATTCGCTGCCGTCCTGCGTCCGGATGATGGGCGTGAGCTTGACCTGCAGGGGCGTGCCGATGTTGTCGAACGCGAAGGTTGTCTTCAGTGATGATCCTGATGCGAGGGAAGACTGGAGGATGTTCGGGATGACCGTGATGTCTTGCGTGCCCGCGATGCGCGCCTGGACTGCGTCGACGTTGCTGCCGAGGTTGTCCAAGGACACATCGACCGTGACGCTGTTGACGCACAGTTCCTGCTGGCCCTTGATGGTGATGAGCTGCACGTTCACGGCATCGCAGACATTGCCCGAGACTTCGGTGCCGTGGTTGACGAACTCGGCCTGCTGTTCCACGTATTCCTCGCCATAGCTCATGACGACTGCTCCGAGGGCGACCGAGAACGCGATCAGGAGCACCGTTGCGATTAATGGAGAAATGCCGCGGTTGTTCATGGTCGCCTCTTTGGTTATTTTGAGGTTGGGGAGTATTTAAAGGTTGCCTCTTTATAAAAAGCAGATCCAGTTGACCGGAAATCTTCCGGCGTGTTCTTAAAGCAACCCTTGATTTTTCCGGCGCTGCCGGAAAGTTTCCGGATTTTCTCGCAGAAGACAGATAAAAAGCAGAAAGAAAGAATAAAGCACCAACGGCGACGTTGGTGGGGTCTTCGACCCTGGTCCATTGGCGACAACGGGCAAAAACTGCCGGCGGTGGCGGACCTGGTTCGCCGACCAAGCTGATACCTTGGTACCCGTAAGGGCAGGGGGGTTCAAAAGCTTTGCGACTGTTCCGTGCACTCGGGCAGTATCAAACGGTCGACACTGCTGAACTCATCCCTCCGCCGGCGTTTTTCATGATGCTTAAATAGGAAGATTCCAATAGAAAACATACCTGTTTGGGCGACCCCAAAAAAGGATAACGGAGTCTGAAAGGAGGCGGCGTTGCCACCTTCTTTATTTTTCTCCAAAGGTTTATAACTCATTTTGCTTCCATATCTTCATGCCCTCCGATGCCGAGCTGGAAGAGCAGTTGCGGAACATGACGCCCGACCAGCTGCGCGAGCTGCAGAAACAGCAGTGCATCTTCTGCAAGATCGTGGAGAAGAAGGTGCAGGCCCGCACGGTGTATGAGGATGACGAGTTTCTCGTCGCGCTGGACATCAATCCTGCGACGCCCGGACATCTGTTGGTGTTGCCGAAGGAGCACTACAGCATCCTGCCGAGCATGCCGGAAGAGACCATCGCGCATCTGGGGATGCTGACGAAGCACCTTTCTCAGGCAGTCTTGCGTGGCCTGAAGGCGCAGGGCTCGACTATTTTTGTGGCGAATGGTTTAGCTGCCGGACAGCGGGCCGCGCACTTCCTGTTGCATGTCATTCCCCGAATGGAAGGCGATCAGGCCGGAATCACGTTGCCCGCGAACGCCATTGCTGAAGCGGACGCGAAGAAGATTCAAGAGCACCTGCAACCGTTCGTTGATCGGGCGTTTGGGAAGGGAGACGCGTCGGCACCATCGACTTCCGCACCAACTCCCCCTGCGGCTGCTCGTGAGCCTGGAATCGCGGCGCAGACTGAAACTCGAACGCCTCAAGGCAAGCACGGGAGCAAAAGCAAGGACGACAATACAGGGGACCGCAAAGAGAAAAGCGAAGTCAAGCCCGACGAAAAGAAGGGCAAGGTGGACCTGGACGCGCTGGCCGACTTCCTTTCGCGAGGCGCCAAATGACGTGCCTCGTGTGCCAACAGATCGAGAAAAAGATCGGCATCCTGCACGAGACGAAGGACGTCATCGCGCTGATTGATCCCGAGCCGGCCGTTGCGGGACAGTTGTTGGTCGTGCCCAAAAAACATCACGTGATTCTGGAGCAAGTGCCTGACTGGGTGATGTCTCAGTTGTTTTCGGTCGCGAACAAGTTGAGCATCGCGCTTTTCGAGGGCCTTGGCGCGCATGGCACGAATCTCTTGATTCCGAACGGCGCGCC
>JACQNB010000055.1 GCA_016203265.1 Candidatus Woesearchaeota archaeon
GTTCGGCGAGCACCAGTGGGCTGACACCGGCATTTTCAAATTCCTCGAGGCGTTACCATCTGAACTGCTGAAGCGCAAGATTGGCTTCCACACGCCTTCCGAAGCGGCAAAATTGAAACCCGTTGCCACCTTGGACGTGCCGCAGCTTGTGTCGTGGGCTGATGTGGAGCGCGATGTCTCGGCGTGGCTTGGGAACTCGATGCAGTTGTCCGCCAGTCATCAGTTGTACTCATTGCTTCCGTTGGTGAAGTACGACAAGAAATTACTCGAGCAGTGGCGCAAGCTGAGCACGAGCGACCACTTCTACTATATGTGCACGAAGTGGTTCAACGACGGCGACGTGCACGCCTACTTCAACCCCTACGAGACGCCGTACGACGGCTTCATCACGTTCATGAACGCATTGAAAGATCTACAACAACGCACCCAGCACTGGGTGACGACCTGAGGTGAAGAATGAAAGGAAAGACCACTCCGTTGCTCGCGAACTGTCCGGACAAGCACCAGTTCCGCACCATCCATGGCGCAGTCTTCCGCAACTACGCGGACCTGCTCGATGGGTTGAAGCGGATGGATGACGCCACGTTCCGGGCGCACGTCAACGAGGGGAAGAACGACTTCAAGAACTGGGTCCTGCACGTGTACTCGGACGAGAAGCTCGCGAAGGACTTCGAGGCGCGCCCCACACGGCTGACGATGGCGCAGAACACGGCACGGAGACTGAAGGCATTGGCCTTGGAGCATGGATGACACACACTGCGTTGAAAGCCAACCTCGAAGCGCGAGTACCCAGACCAAAGGGTCCAGCAGGGGAACGCTTGCGACGAGCATGAAGCGATGCAAGCGTTACGAGCGCGAGGCGTTCAACGCCCGACTACGAACAGGCAACGGTGCGTTAGCTTTAAAAATGAAGAAGGCTTTAACGAGCATAAAGAGGTGAAATGGGTGAAAGCGAAGAAGCATCAATTGCAAGCAGCGAAGAAAGCTGTCAGCAAAGGAGCGCAAGCAGTCGTCACTCTCAAGACTTCCATCACCGGCCACGCGCCTGAAGAAAAGACGTTCGTACTGAAGGACGGACGCAAACTGCGGACGCTGTATGAACTGATTGATGAACTGGAAACCATGCCGGACGCGCTGTTCCACGAATTCGTGAACGGAAACAAGAACGATTTCGCGGCATGGATTGAAGGCGTGTTCAACGAAAAGAGCCTCGCTGATGAGTTGCGCAAGCTGCAGTCGCGCTTCGACCACCAACGTGCCATCTTGAAACACCTGGTGCGCGAATTGAGGAAACGATGAATCATCCTGCGTTGAACGACGTGCGGAACGAGAACGCGTTCAACATCAAGGACGGCGGCAAGCTCAAGAACCTGTACGAGCTGGAACGTGAATTACGACGATTGTCGAAAGACCAGTTCTCGCACCACGTCAACGATGCCAAGAATGATTTTTACAACTGGATCTATCACGCGGTCAAGGACGACCAATTGGCGTTACGGTTGGCGAAACTGAAAGACCAGAAGAAGATGGCTGACGTGATCGAAAAGAGGATCGGCGAACTTGAGCGATTAAACGTCACCAAGAAACAAGCGGTGCAGAAGAAGACGTTCTCGTCGCTGAAACGCATCGCTTCCAAGCCCGTCACCAACGTTGAAGTGGATGCGAAGCCGTTGAAGCACGAAGTCGTGGTTGACCGGTTGCTGCCGTCGCTGGCTCCGCTCCCGGACGAATCGTTGCTGCCGAAGCCCGTCATCACGGCAGCGGATGTTGAGGAGAAGCTGCGCGCGCGGCTCGCAGAACTGCGCCAATCGACGCCGTTCGCGCCTGAATCATATTATCAGAGCGCGGAACATGTCGCCGAGGACTCAGCTGCCCCGAACATGGAGATGCCGACACCTGCAGAACCGTATGCGGTGCATCCGGCCGTGCATTACACCTTGCTGCTGTTGGGCGGCGTTATCGCGGGACTGGTCATCGCGAGATTCTTTATCTGACACGGGACATGCACGCGTGAAGTTGGTAAGCAAATAAAAAAAAATAAACCTACTTCAGCTCATACACGACATTCACCGTTTTCTGGACGTTCACGTCGCTCGGCAAGACTTCGACCGCCTTCGCGATGCTGCCGCTTTCGGCCATCATGACGTCACGGCCGTACACCGGCCACGGCGGGTAATAGTCGCTTTCCTGGATTGACAGCACCTTGCCCAAGCGAGCGCCGGCAGTTGCGGTCAAGGATTCAGCCTTCTGGCGCGCGTCTGCCACGGCGAGGATTCGCACCTGATTGTCATACGCTTTGCGCTTTGCATCGGTCAGGCCGAACTGCACGTTCTGGACCAGCCCGTTCTGGCCGCCGATGGCGTCAACGACAGCCCCGGTCTTGGTCAAATCCTTGACCGTGACTTGGATGCTGTGCTGGCCCTTGTAGCCCTTGATCCGGTTTTCGCCCGTTTCGGGGTTCCACTGGTAGTCCGGATACACGTTGAAGCCGGTCGACTGGATGTCCGCATCGGCGATGCCTTGCGCCCGGATGGCGGCAAGCACCTTCTCGGAGTTCTTGCTCAACGTGTCCTGCGCCGCGCTCGCATCCGCGCCCGAGCTTTCCACGAGCACCCAGATGTCTGCCTTGTCCGGGGAGACTTTCATCTCGCCCAGTCCGGACACGGAAATCGTGTTCTGCTCAATCGTGCCTTGGTTCTGCCAAAACACGAACGCGAGCAGCACGATGGCCGCGATCGCGACGATCCAAGGAAGATTGTTTTTTTCCATAGTAATCACCCGTTTCCTGGTAAGACTGCTTTTTATAAAAGACGTTGGAATTAATAAGGTTTTTGCCTTACCTGTGGTGCAAGAATTGACTGTATTTCTTCCGCTGATAGTACGAATACGCGAGCATCATCACTAAGAGCGCAAGCCAGATGAAATAGGCGATGACGCCCCACGGGATTGACGGTTGCGCAACCAGAGAGCCTGCCTGCGCATCCATCGCAAGCTGCGCTGATTCTGCCATCGCAGGAGTGGATACCATCTCCGCAGACTTCATTGCCACGGGTTGCGGATTCAGGAACGGCTCCACGAACGGACGCACGTAGCCGACAATGCCCCCAACGGCGCTCAAGACGAGCAACGCGAGCGTGATGAAAAAGCGTTTCTCTTCCGGATCAAGAATGGCTTTCCCCTTTTGCGTCAATTCGTAATACTTCCACTTATGACCGTCATCCTTCTTGACGACCAAACCTGCCTTGACAAGTGCCGTGAGATGCTCATTGACGCTCGGGTCTTTCATCTCCAGTTCTGCGGCCAATTCAGACTGCATCTTCCGTCGCTGGTGCAACGACTTCAGGATCTTGATTCTCGTTTCAGCGGCCAATGCCTTGAAGCTTTCGCGGTCGAGCGTGATGTCCATGAGAAAAACGAACGAACGAACGTTCTTTAAGGTTGCGGTTTCAGGCAGTCCTTGCTCAACACTTCCGGGGAGGGATTGAACCCGGTGAGCACGTGCTTGATGCCCGCGACATTCCTCGGATTCGTGTAAATCGCCCGGATGACCGACAACGGAATCGAGCGCGCGACATAGTGCCGGTTATCATCGACCAGGATGACGCCGCGTTCGGGAAGCGACAGCAGCGCGACGTGCTTGGCCGCCTTGAGCGTGTCGGACAACGGCAGCGTCGTCGGATGGACCTGGACGTGCAATTCAACCAAGTCATCCCAATAAGCATTGGCCTGTGCCTCGCTCTCCCGTTCCAGGACTGACAACGCATAGTGAATGTTTGAGATCTTGCCGAAACAGAGGGGAGGAATCAGTTCGTACGGTACGGGCTTCACGCCGGCCTGATGGTTACGCGCGATCATCCGCTCCAGCCCCCGCTCGATGGCATGCGCGGTCTTTCTCCCGAACTCACCGATGTCAAGACGAAAGCGCGCTTCGAGATTCAATGGTGTCGCGTCCATGGTGATGCCGTTCCCCAACGGAATGCCATGCTCGCGGTACGACCGCAACAGCGGACAGAGGATTGCCTCCTCGTCCTTGTAAAGAACGACGACGTTCTCGATCGGGCAATAATACGGGATGCGCATCGCCATGGAAACGCGGAGAGAAACCCGCTTTAAAAATCATCCGACACGGATGAGCTCAAGCAACGTCGCGGCAGACCAGAGCTGTGCATTGCAGCCGACGCTGGACCGATGGGCAGCGCTGCTCAACTCGCCGGCGTGGCCGGAAACGCCGAGCTCGAAGAGTTCAGTGAGGCTTGCCGTCCGAACCGCGTCAATCTGTTTCTTGTATCGTTTCTTGTCAATCATGTACATCGCAATCGCGGCAAGGTTGTTGAGCCAGAACCACGAGTCGCCGTTATGGTAGCTCAAGGCGTTCTCTCCAGTGCTCGTTGGCTGGTAGGCGGGATGCTTCGTGTCGATGGTCGCCAATCCCCCCCAGTCAAGCCACAACGCGTCCAAGGCCTTGTCGATGACGTTGGTCCATTCCTGTTTCGTGAGCAATGCAGGATAAAAATAGACAGCAAGGAAGAGGTTGGGGCGGAGAATAGGGTCTTCCTTGCCGTCTATGAGCGTGGTGTGTTTCAGGAAATCGCGTCGTGTCGCGAGTTTGAGCTGGAGTTCACGAAAGTCAGGCTTGCCCTGCAGCGCGCCGAGCAGTTTGAGCATCGAGAGCGTCATCGCCTGGATCTCGATGCGTGCGCCGTCACGGGAAATCGAGTCCATCCACGTCTCGTTCGCGTTGGTGAGGATGAGCCCGTTTTTTGCGTGGTCCTTGAAAAGAAGGTTGATACACGTGCGCAGTTTCTGCTCCACAAACGCCAAGTCCTTGCTTGAGACGTACGTCTTGAGTTTGCGTTCTTGTTCAAGCAGTGCGAGGAACTCTGCGATGCGCAAGAACAGCCAGCCCGGAGCGTCCGCTGCCGGAATGCCCTGAGGTTTTGACGCAAGCGTTGCGCCATCGAGCGCCTCCAAGTGCTTCCACAACAACGTCTTGACGGTTGCGAATTCCTTGTTGAGCATCAACGCCTTTGCCGCGACGAGTTCGTCACGGCTCCACACGTCGACAAACCATGGCAATCCCGCACGAAAGCCTTCCGGCGTGCGCAATGCGTCAATGGCCGCGATGGCGCAGGCAGCTTCGACTGACTGTCCCTTGATGAGTTTTGCAATTCTGTCTTCCTTTGCCTTTCTGAGCTTTTTTCTTTGCGCGTACACGTTGATGGCCGTCTCGATGGCGGCCATCTTGTTGGTCGAGAACGCGAACACGACGTCCTTGCACCTGAGTTTTGCCGCGATAAAGACGCCGCGCGACCACGGCCATGACTTTCTGGCGTTGTCTGCCGCGTAGAACTGTTCTTTCCACTGTTCGATGGGCTGGTAACCGAGACCTTCGCCGAACGCGGCAAGATAGAGCGTGTACTCGGATGCATCCTTCATGCCGTCTCTGGCATCGTTGCGTTTCAGGCACGTGAACACGAGACAGCGGTGCTCGACACCCATCACGAACGAACGCCCCCACTGGCGGTTGTCGAAAAGCGCTTTCGCGTCTAAGGCGAGCGTGAGTTGGCTTGCGCTCGCTTGTTCGAGCACCAACGCATCATAGGCATCAGGCATCCACGTTGTCACATTGTTGCGCGTGACACTGGACAAGGCGTTCGTGGCTGACGTGATGGGACCGATGTCAATCGATTCAATGATTTTGTAGACTTTGTCCGCCTTGAAGAAGACGCCTTCATACCGGCTTTGGTTGTTGCCGAAGATGGCGAACGCGCCCTTTTGGTTGGTGTTGAGAAAGACGCCTGCGTGTTGCGTTACTTTCGCGCGCTTTCCGGCCTTGATGGTGACGTTCATTGCTTGCCTCGGTAATAGGCTGCCGCGTCTTCGGGCGAAACCGTGTTGATGATGGTGCCCGAGCCGAGCTCGAAACCGCCCCACGTGCTCGAGCGTGGCAACAGTTCAAGATGCACGTGCAAGTCCTCGCCCTGCGGCGAGTACGTGAGCGCTAAGTTGTAGGAGGAGGACACTTTCGCAAGCACTTGTTTCAGCAATGGAGCCAGCGTCGCGTAATTGACGTGGCTGAACGACGTGACATGATGCTTCGGGAAAAAGACCACTTCGTTGTTGAATCGTGATGCGTACGGACAAAAGGCAACCCAGTCATTGTTCTCCGCAATGCTGCGGTCAGACTTCGCTTCCGTCGCGATGATGGCGCAGTACGGGCAGTCGACGAATTTTCTTCTTGCGTCGCACTTGTCGCGAACGTCCTTCGGAATCGTGTGCGTCGCAATCAACTGGCTGTGGCTGTGGATTAAACTGGTGCCGGCTTCTGGACCTGAATTCTTGAACACGCTGACGTAGGAATAGTGCTTTGAGAGTTCTTCAATTCTGTTGGCATAGACTTCAAGCACCCACGCGATCTCTTGTTCTGAAAGTTCCGCGAGCTGGCGATGGTCGGGCGTTTCCACGATGACCTCATGCATGCCGGCAGCCGGACCGAACGTGAAGAAACGGTTGTGCGTCTGCAGATTGAAGTCATGCTGCTGCACCGCAGGGAACTTGTTTTCGAACCAGCGCACCCTCCAGCCGCCGTTTTTGCCGGTCTTGCTCGTGTCGCCTATCCTGCCGATTTCGGGCGGCGTCAAGGACTCGTGACCGGGACAGAAGAAGCAGGAACTGTTCTTGGGAAGGGTCTGCTTGACAAACTCATTTGGCCGTTCGCCGCGCTTCGGCACGATGAGCACCCAGCGGTCAAGAATGTAGTCTTTACGCAGTTCCCCCAACATACACCCCTTTTCACAATGTTATCAAAATTCGATTCTTAAAGATGCGTGACGATTCTGGAGTGATACAAAGGAATTTATAGAAGACAGAACGCAACCCCCTGATGAACCTCTCCGACATCGCCGACAGGATTCCGGCGGACTTGCTCGTCGTGCTGAAGAAGGAAGGCATCACGACGCTCAGGCCGTCGCAGGAAAAAGCAATCAACGCCGGACTGCTCGACTACAAGAGCGTCTTGGTGTGCACGCCGACGGCTTCCGGAAAAACGCTCATCGCCGAACTCGCGGGAGTCAAGAGCATCATGGAAGGCCGAGGCAAGGTCGTCTACATCGTGCCCTTGATCGCGCTGGCGAGCGAGAAGCACAAGGAATTCGTCAGAAAATACCAAGGACTGTTCAAGATTGCGCAAAGTTCCAGCGACGTCGACGCGTCGGATTCGTACTTGAGCGACTACGACTTCATCGTGTGCACGGCGGAGAAGTTCGACTCGCTCATCCGGCACCAGACGCCGTGGCTGAAGTACGTCAAGACCGTCATCATTGACGAAATTCACTTGATTAATGACGTCGAGCGCGGACCCACATTAGAAATTCTGATTACGATCCTGAAACAGTTGCTTAAGGATTTGCAGATTGTCGGGCTTTCTGCCACCATCGGCAATCCCGAAGAATTAGCTGAATGGTTGGGTGCGACATTAGTCATTGACGGCTGGCGACCGGTTGAATTGAAGAAAGGAGTTTACTTAGACGGAACGATTGATTTCAGTTAAGACTTGTCGCTGAATGTATTGCACGTTTAAATTCAAATTGAATTCATTGTTGAGCTGTTCACATAGTGCGGCGAGATTGAAGACGCCTGCAATCACTGTTGTGGTATCAATCACACACGTCTCTCTGATGCATCTCTTTTCTAAGTCGATAACGGCTTGGCGTCGTTCATTATTATCATATTCCTCTTCATAGATGGGACAAGCGTACAATTCGATGAGATTTTTATCAAGACTTGGATAAACATATCCCTTATAGTCTTGCTGCAAGAAGGCGAGCACCGCATCGCGCGTCATTCCAATCCACCAAACGCAAGCAGTTCCGTCGTTGTCGTGACGCCTTGCGAGGTTTCCGTGCGCTTGACCAGACCCGCCTCAAAACCAGGAATTTCAGATGATGCCCAGATGTCCTTCTGCGTCAATCCGTCCCAGGAGCTCTTGTGCAGCGTCCAGAACGAACCTGCGGGCACCGTGGTTTGTTCCAAACCGCCAAATGCTGGCGTCGTCACCGCGAAACCCTGGACTGCTTCATCTTCCCAGTCCACGTTGCGGCCGAGCACCTGCGGATCCGAGAACGCGCCTCGCTTGTCATTGTACACGAACACGTACTTGACGTCATCGCACCACATCGTCTGCGTGCGCGACTCGCCTTCCACGGTCGAGTTGCGCTCGATGCCGATGCACGGGTCCGAGCGATGGAAGAACGTGAGGATACTGTAGGAACGCTCGGCAACGATGGTCTCGCCGGTGCCGATGGTGGTGACCTGGTAAGTGGCCCACTGGCCTTCCTTCATTTCAGGAGATAAAAAGTTGACTTTGTCAGCCACGACCGTGATGCCCAAGTCAGCCAACGGAGGCGCGTCTGCGGGAAGCGGTTGCGGACCGGTCTGTGTTGGAATAATAGGTGCTGCAGGAGGAGCGATGTCAACCGGCGTGCCTTCGGGAGCATCCATCACTTCAGGAGCGGCAGCGCACGCTACCAAGAACACCAATGCCAATAGCAAGTACTTGTTCATGCTGCCCCCACCGTCGATAGTCTGAGGAAGAGTATTTAAATGTTATGCTGGAAAATAGATACTGGAGCATATAAGAAAAAAGAAGAAAGAATGCTTAGTAGTCGTCCTGGTTGAAGTTGGACGGCATCTGGCCGGACTGCTGCATCTGCTGCACCTGCGCCATCATCTCATCCAAGTCCTGGAACTCGACGTTCGAAGGCGGCATGAACATGCTGCCCGAAACGACCCACGGACTGCAGCGCACATTGGCATCAGGAGCCGAGGACGCGTACGTTTCCGGAGTCTGGCCCTGATACTGTGAGGCCTGCGAGGCCGTGTCTTCCATCGCGCGCTTGCTCATCTTGAATCCCTTGTTCTCGCGGTCAGTCCAGATGTAGATGGTCGAACTGTCAACAATCGAGTGCATCGTGTCGCCGTTCGCCATGGCATCCATGCGCTGGTTCATGCCGGACACGTAAATCGTCGCTTCCCCATCCGTGCTGGTCACGACGCATTTGGCTGCCGTGCCCGAGCTGAAGATGGACGCGAGATTGTCCGTGAAGGACTCCTCAACAACCATTTCATCCGCATCCGAGCCGGGAACCGGCATTTCAGTTGAAACTGCCGGAGCGCCCGAACTGCATGCTGCCAGCACCAGCAACGCAATCAATCCTATGAGTTTTTTCATTGTGTCACCCCAAAAAGCCCATCATGGACGCGCCGCCCATGGCGATGCCTGCCCCCACGAGCAGGAACGCCATCATGAACCCGACAATCATGCCGAGCACGACGCTCATGATGAACCAGACCAGCCAGACAAGGACTGCCTTGCCCGTGTCGACCTTGTACTTACCCTTGATTTGCGTGATGCCCAGCCAGATGGCCAATACCAAGGACACCAACGGGCCCAGGAACGCGCCGATGAACGGAATCAGTCCGAGAATCCACTGCGCCAGGAAGCTCACGACGCCCACGATCAGCGCGATCATGAACGCGACGCTGAAGCCGCCCTTGAGCTTGAAGAGCTTTGCCGTAATCCACAACAGCACGGAACTGATGAGGATGCCGATGACCGCGAAGATCAGGCCCCCCACAAAACCGACTGCCGCACCAAACATTGCCATATTAGTCCTCCCTGTTTACAGAAAATGAAAGGAAAAAAGAAAACATGCTCAGAAGCTGAACTTGTCAGCGAACTTGCCGATCAACGGCAACGGCTTCTCCTTGCCGGACAGCGCGTTGATGATGCCGATGATCCACAGCACCAGCACGACCAAGTTGCCGATCGGCAGGATGATGAACCAGCCGATAATCGGCACGATGCTGCCGATGATGGAGATCGCGATGGCCAAGATGAAGAGCACGAGGCTCTGCTTGGCGTGGTA
>JACQNB010000058.1 GCA_016203265.1 Candidatus Woesearchaeota archaeon
ACGACGGGTATGAGCCGACGCCGGAGGAGGTGGAGGACGTCCTTTTGATCATGAAGGATTGTTGGCATCCGCTCGTTCGCGCGGTTAATGATTTGGTTGATAGAAGAGTTTAAATAACATTTCGACGGTAAAACCCCATGCACGACCGCGTCTTCCAAATCGTCGTTGAGCAGAACGAGCTCACGTGGAAGCAGATTCTCTACGACTTGATCAAGGCCGAGCAGATGGACCCGTGGGACGTGGATGTCAGCGTCCTGACGCAAAAGTATCTGCAACGCATCCACGAGCTGAAGGAGCACGACCTGCAAGTGTCCGGCAAGATCATCCTTGCGGCTGCCATGCTGTTGAAGATGAAATCGAAGCGTCTTGTCGGGGAAGACCTGAACGAATTTGATCGGCTCCTCGCGTCAGCAGAAATGACCGAAGACGAGTTTTACCACGAATTGGAGGGTGAACTGCAGAAAGCCAGAATTCTCGCGCCGGAAGAGATGCTGAAGCTCATCCCGAGAACACCGCAGCCGAGAAAGCGGAAAGTCAGCGTCTTCGATCTCGTTCGCGCGTTGGAAAAGGCGTTGGAAGTCAAGCACCGGAGACTCATCAAGATTGACAGCCCCGAAGGAAGGCTCATCATCCCGCAGAAGAAGATCGACATCACGCTCGCCATCAAGCAGATATACAAGTCCATCCGTGAATGGTTCGTGCTCCATAGAAAACCGAACGTGCAGTTCTCGGAATTGCTTCCGGAACACGCGGACAAGGACGCGAAACTGTACACGTTCGTGCCGTTGCTGCACTTGGGCACGGAAAGAAAAGTGGATTTGACCCAAAATCAGCCGTTCGATGACTTCTCGATCAGATTAAGAAAAGAAGAGCAGAAGGACAGCACAACGTTTAAATAAGCTCGAACGCGTAAGGCACTATGGTCCTCACGAATGATGAAAAGCGCTATCTCGCGATGGTCGTGAAGCGCGAATGGAAGCATCTCGCGTCCGAACGCGGCCTGCGCGAACCTGATAGTGACCTTTCGTTCCTGTTGACGCAGAAGAAGTATGAGCAGTTCGTGAAGAACTTGCTGAAGAAGCTCACATGACGAAAGAACAGGAAGCAACCAAGCTCTATCTGGAACTGCAGGCCTTCGGCCAGCAGATGCAGCAGCTCCAGGAACAGCTGCAGCAGCTCGAGCAGCAGGTGGAGAGCGTCAACGACACGAGCCAGTCGCTTGACGAGCTCGGCACGGTCAAGGATGGCACCGAGATCCTTGTGCCGGTCGCGAACGGCATCTTTGTCAAGGCGCGCATCACGAACGCAAACGAACTCTTGGTCAACGTCGGCAGCCATGTGAACGTGCCGAAATCCATCCCGGACGTCAAGCGCCTGATGGACCAGCAGAACGAGGAAGTGCGGAAACTGCAGGGCCAGCTCGCGGAACAATTGCAGGGGCTCGCGGGACAGGCGCAGAAAAAAGAGCACGAGCTCCACGCGCTGATGAAGTAAGATGTTTAAATTTCTGAAAGACAAGCTGAAGGGGGCGTTGTCCAGTTTCTCGAAGAAAGTGGATGAGGTCGCGAAGGAAGAGACAGTCGAAGACGTCACGCCCGAAACTCCTGCAACGCCAGAAACGTCTTCCGCAACCCCCTCTACGGAAACAGCGTCTTCCGCAGAAACGTCCCCCGCACCAGGAATTGGCGAGCCTGGAGTGGCTGCAAACGTTGAAGCCGAGCCAGCAAAAAAATCAGTTGAAGAATCAGTCGCAGCTGAATCCGAGGAATCACCGCAAGAAAAGCAAGACGAAGCCAACATTCCCGTCCTTCCGCAACCTGAGAAAAAGGGTTTCTTCGCGAGAATAAAAGAAAAATTCACCAAGAAGGAAGAGGTTGTTGAAGAAGCCAAAGAACCAGTTCCTGAAGTTTCTGAAGAGACCGAAGATGTCGTCATTGAAGATGCAGAAGTGGAAGTCGAAGGCGCGCCATTGCGAAAAGTCAAGATTCACGACCACATCGACGACGAACGACCGCACGTGGAACGGTTGTTCGAACCGATAGAACCTGAAACGCCGAGGAAAGAAAAGAAAAAACTCGGCGAACCCGAGGACTTCACGCCGGACAAAATTCAATCCCGGCTCGAAGATGTCGAAATCGACGAGGAGCACCCGACGCACCACAAGATAGAGAAAAAGGAAACGCCGATCAAGCCAGTCCTGGTCGCGCAAAAGCCGAGAAAAACAATCACGGTCCCGAAGCCCGTCGTGAGAAAATCGATTGAGGAAATCAAGGAAGAACCCGCAGAGATTGTCACGTCAGCTCCCGTTGTCGAAAAACCCGAAAAGAAGGGGTTCTTCACGCGCATCAAGGAAGCCATCACGACGAAAAAGCTTTCAGCGCAGCAGTTCGAGGACCTGTTCTGGGACGTCGAAGTCGCGCTCTTGGAAAACAATGTCGCGGTGGAAGTCATCGAGAAACTGAAGTCAGACCTCAAGGTCGCATTGGTCGACCAGCCGATCCCTCGCGGCAAGATTGATGAAACAATCCTGGCGACCCTCAAACAATCGCTCGCTGATCTCTTCGCCATCGCACCCATCGATCTCCTGGAAA
The DNA here is from genome assembly GCA_016203265.1 of Candidatus Woesearchaeota archaeon. Taxonomy (GTDB): domain Archaea; phylum Nanobdellota; class Nanobdellia; order Woesearchaeales; family ARS49; genus DSQK01. The sequence continues at coordinate 2,592 of JACQNB010000058.1, forward strand.
AAGTAAAGACGAAGCAGCCGTTCATCATCTGCCTGGTCGGCATCAACGGCTCCGGAAAGACGACGACCATCGCGAAGCTCACGCACCTGCTCCAACAGCATCAGCACAGCGTCGTCATCGCCGCGGCCGACACGTTTCGAGCAGCCGCTATTGACCAGCTGCAGCAGCACGCGGACAAGTTGGGCGTGAAGCTCGTGAGGCACGATTACGGCTCTGACCCGGCAGCCGTCGCGTTCGACGCCATCAAGCACGCGGAAGCGGCCAAGAAGGACGTCGTCCTCATCGACACCGCCGGCAGGCTCCACAGCAACATCAATCTCGTGGACGAAATGAAAAAGATTGTCAGAGTCGCGAAGCCGGACATGATTCTGTTCATCGGCGAAAGCATCACGGGAAATGATTGCGTCGCGCAGGCGCAGCAGTTCAACGACGCCGTTGGCATCGACGGCATCATCCTCAGCAAGGCAGACATTGATGAGAAAGGAGGAGCCGCCATCAGCGTCAGTTATGTCACGAAAAAACCCATTCTCTATCTTGGCACCGGACAGACGTATGATGACCTCAAGGTGTTCGACGCGAATCTGTTGATTGAGAGTTTGGGATTGTAGGTGTTTTGATTCTGTTGTTCAATGGGTCTGGACCATGTGAGAAAGTGAACCTCTAACCGCAAGATAGTAGCAAAGCTAATATGCTTATTCTTGTTTGATTATTGTGTGTTGCACACCTATCGCACGACAGGCCCTGGCAAAGAATACCATGCACTTGATCTTAAATTGCTGTATCCTGAAAAAGAGAACCGTGTTTCTTTTGAACAACGTTGGAAGCTTTTCCACGCTTCGCACCCCGATAATGCGCAGGTGTTCAGAAAAACAAATGATAGTTTAGGTTATATCTCGGAAAACATTATTCCAGCGCAAGCGGATTCTCGCGTTCCCGCATTACTTCTGTTTGGCAATCCTGCTCCTCAGTCTGCACTTGCAGGAATGTTCTTCTCATATGAAGGCGCCGGCAGAGAACATCGCGTATGGAAAATCTTCAGAGAAACACAATTTCTTCATTTTGACGAGCTTCCTGAAGCGCGCTCACAAGTCAACGTTTCCATGAGAAAAAAACCTGCTCGATTTGAGCTATCATTCCCCATACCGTATCGGTATGAGTGTTTATTTCTCCATGCCAAGCAGCGCAAGCGATCCCGTCTGGTCGGGAGTTGCAGGATTGCGCCGTCTTTTTGGCAAGCAGGCATTAGTCCGCATCGAGGCAGAGGAACAAAAACGAATTCAACAAGTCATAAACAAATTTGTCAATAAGAACGGCAAAATTTTCGTTTTCCAAAAAGATGCATACGAAGGACTTCGAAGTGACAATTCTGAACCGTATTCCCTCAAAAAAGTCATAACGGAAGGTCTTCACGGCACGTACAAACACGCAAACCTCCCGCTCATCTGTATCCCTCCAACAAGACTCCTCCTCGGACACAAAGCACTTGAGCGATTTCGCAAGGAAACGAATCCATAACAGTCATCTCACCATCTCCGCATCTGTTTAAACTTACAATCATTTCTTTCGTCTCACCACTACATAATAAATCAGCGCTCCGAGCGCATGCAAAAACACCATTACGAGCACCCATGCGATCTTTTCGCCATCGGGGAGTTTGCGCCGGACGCAGTCGACGAGCATCGCAATCCAGAAGATGAACCCGAGCACGGCCGCAACCAGCATCAAGACACCCAAGAACAAAATCAAGAGGTTCATCCACGCGAATCCCATCAACAACCCGTCAAGTCCGCTCATCGTTTCCTTTTGATCGCGAAATAATACACGAGCGCGCCGATCCAGTGCAGGAACACGATAATCAAAACCCAAATGACGCGGTCGTTGTCCTTCTTGAATTTGCGCTGCACGCAATCAATCAGCATCCACACCCAGAACACGGTGCCAATAGTCAGGAACAGGAACACGACGCCCATCATGACGAACGGAAGGAAGGCGAAGAACACCGGGAACGCGACCCACAGGCCCTCAAGCAAGCTCATGGTCCCTCGGGTTCTGCATCAAACTCGTCCGTCAGGACTGTTGTCGGCAGTTCGCCAAGCGCCGTCGTCACGGCCTCGCCTATCTTGCCAAAATCAGGAATGTCTAGGAACGGCAACGCCGCGTTCACTCCAGCAAGGATTTTTCCGTCGCGGCTGATGCCCGGGTCTGCCATGAGCGAAGGCAACGATGCGATGCTTGCGGCATCTCCCAACGGCGTGAACGCCCAGGGCCCGAGCGAAGCACTCAGTTTCTCGTGGAACGGCTTGTTTGAGTTCCAGACGCCTTCGATGCCGCCTTCGTCGCGCAATCCCTTGGCCGTGACCTGTTCCCAGAGTGATTTGGCGACGACGGACGTGATGATTTTGCTCTTGTCATACGTGTACTTCCAGGAGTTCAGGTAGGCGTCGCGCGCGTCGTTCTCGGCGTCCATGCGCACGATCTCGCGGCGCAGCTGCTCGTATTCTTCCGCGATGGCTGCTTCCTTCGACCGTTCCCGGCTCATTTCAGCGATGACGTCGATCTGCCAGCTTTCTTGCGCGTTCTTGTAGAACTCGGACACGGGACCAGGACTTGAACGAACTACTTTGCGGAGCGCGTCGATGTTCGCCTGCGCAAGCATGATTTGGCTGTAGTGGCCGCTCAATGCGTCCTTGTTCTCTTGGATGAGGTCGAATTCACCGGGCGTAAGACGGTGGACGAGCCGGTGCAGTTCTGCCGAGCTCTGGACTCCGGAAAGGTGGTTCTGCAGTTCCGCGAGCGTCCTATCTTGTGCCGCTATGGTGCAATCTGCCACGATGCCATCAGGATGTGAGCAGCCCTTGTAGAATTTGCCCGGGGCGTATTCGACCTTGGTGCAATCGATGTCCTTCAGCACTGGCGGCGCGTCGCTGCTTGTGCATTGATACGTACGAAGCGTGAAGCTGTTTTTGCAGTCGGAGCGGTATTCTTCATCGCCGTATTTCGCCAATGTGTCAGTAATCTGCCGGCATTCTTTCTCTTCTTCTTTTTGTGTTACGACAACAGGAGTTCCGGCAACGATGCTTTCGATGGATGGCGCGTTCGCGACGCATGCTTCGCCGCGCTTGTCGAGGACATCGATGCACGCGTAATATTCCTCCTCGCCACGGTCATTCGGGCACAAGGGTTTATTCCATTTACACTGCATCATCAAGCAAAACTGATATCCCTCGCTGAACCATAGGTATTGATCCGGCCCCTCCTCGCCTTGCATGAACGGGGATTCAATAAGGTCTTGGCGTACCTTATCGACGCATTCCTGCACGCGCGCGGGCATTTCAGGGTCATCAGGAACGTAGAGCGCGGTAACCGTGCTCGCGAAAAGCAAGAAGATGATGAACAGCACGATTTTCATATTGCGCTCTCCGGCAACGAGAACGTGCCTTCAATGATCAGCGGCGCCGTGATGCGGGTGATTCTTTCCGAACGCTCGGTGCGCAATGCCGTCCCTTCAATGTCGAAAGTCGCCGTGGACATCGTCTCGAGCGCAAGCCCGGTCAGGGTGTCGAAGCAGGTCGCGGCGTCAAGGGTCTTGAGCGGAAACGCTCCGGTTTCGCCTTCAATGCCAAGAATTTTCGCCAACTTCTCAAGCCCTTGCGGCGTCAACGCAGTAGGATTGAATGTCGCTTCGACGAGCGTGCACGCGCGTGCTTGGTCGTCGACAGTTCGTTTGCTCTCAATCGCCGTGAACGTGAACAGTCCCGTTTCTTTCAGTGCCGGCAGGATGCTTGAAAGGTCAACCGTGTTTTTCTCCAGTTTCGCGCACTGGACGTCCGCGAGCGTCTTTCCGTACGTGCAGAGCGTCTTGTCGTTACCGTGCTCGTACAATTCGGAAAGCAATACGATCTCGTCTGCGTAAACCGCGGTCTTCTTGTTCGTGCCTGACTTGATGACGGTCGTCCGGAAGTCGTTCGTGACGGGCTGGCCGTCAATCGTCATGGTTGATTGCGTTTGGTATTCGGCAGCGTAATCCGTTGTTGTTTGTTTCGTGTTCGCGTCGTGCAGCACGGCAAGCGGATCGAGTTGAGCAGCGCATCCTATGAACAGCAGCAGAACAACGAACAGCAACCTCTTCATACCGGGCGGAGTGCGCTTTGCTATATAAAGTTCTCCACCACGCAAACATTTAAATAGCACTCATCGGAAAACAAGACCATCAACCGTATTCGGGGGTATTTTTATGATGATGGACGAAGGACGAACATTTGAGGCGCAAAGTCGCCCATTGGACGCGTTGAACAAGGCCAGAAAGAAGAAGGTCATGGTCGAAGCGAAAGGCGGCAAGCAGTACGTCGGCCTCTTGAACGCATTCGACATCCACATCAACGTCGTTCTCGACCAGGCAGAAGAGATTGAAAACGGTCAAGTCAAGCGCAAGCTCGGCACCGTCTTCCTCCGTGGCGATAACATCATCTTGATCTCACCGGCATGAAAGGCACGTACTCGCACGGAAAGAGAAGCAAGGGCAAGAGCCATATCATGTGCCGCAGATGCGGCAAGCACACGTACCACACGCGCAAGAAGGCCTGTTCCAGCTGCGGTTTCGGGAAGTCGGCCAAGTTGCGCAGCTATGCCTGGAACACGCTGCACAAGCACTATCCGAAGACCAAGCTCGCAGAGACGAGAAGGCATTAAAGTCGAAACAGTATTTTCTAATCTCTAGGTTCTGATACTTTCGGCTGACGATAACGTGAGATTTGCATGCTTGGCGTTGTGTCGTTCCCTGACCGTCTCATATCGGTGTTTCCCTTGCTCGTGCCATCCCAATGGCAGGAATTGGCGAGCTTGGTAGTATTATAGAAAAGTCTTAACGAATGCAGGGAGCAGGATTCGAACCTGCG
>JACQNB010000057.1 GCA_016203265.1 Candidatus Woesearchaeota archaeon
ACGTTGAGCTTCTGCAAGTCTAAAGAGAGTGCTTGGAATTCGGTGAAATACACTTTGCCAAAGGAATAGAGAAAGAAGATGTCGAGGACGACGATGAGCAAGAGGAGAGGCCAGCCTTTCTTGAGCGCATCGATGAGCATCATACAAACCTCAAGCCATCCATCATTTGTTTCTCCTTTTTGCCAGCAAAACGCTCAATTCGTTTATCAGCCTTGTGCATTTCATGATCGCGTCCTTAATCAAACTTGTTCGAGCTCGAGGCGGATCTTGTCGAACAACGCTTTGGTTCTTTTCTTCAGGATTTGGAATTCCTCTTCCGCAAGCGCCGTTCTCGTCGAATACTGCATGCGTTCCCGAATATCGAGGATTTTGTTGCTGTGCGCAAGATCGACAGCAACATCCTTGTCAAAGATGTCTTTGAGGTCTGCCAGCGTGAGGTGCTTGACGTCATCTTTTGTGATAAGGTCCTCAACGAGCGCGAACGTGCAGGACTGGTTCCGTGATTCGTAGCCGCGCTGTGCGAGAATGGCGAGCAAGCCGTGATAGAGCGCATAAAACGATGCGCTTGCCGACCAGTCGCTATATTGCAGGTCATGAAAAACCGTCATGGCTTCAAAGTTATGGACGGCCTTTGCGAGGTGACCTGGGACCACGTCGGCTGCTTGCTTGATCATTCTTATTCCTTGATGTCGTTCATCGCCGCGTTTCCCCTCATCAAAGCACTTCTTGAGTTTGTCATCGACTGGCATTCTTGATCACCCGCACAAGCACGTCAAAACCCCACAACACGATGCCGTTACGTATCGCTTCAGTAACGATAGGGTCATTCTTCTTAAGATTTTGTTCTATATCACCAGCCGTTTGCACGACGTCCTGAATCTTGAGGGGAGTTATGTCTTGCACTTTTGCTAATACCTTTTTGTACGCTTCAAAATGCTTCCGTTCCAAGACGAACAAGACATCCAAGTCTCCAGGTTCTTTCTTCGTCGTGATATAGGAGCCGAAGAGGATGCAGGCGTTCGTCACTGCCCTGAGCTGCTTCAGGTCTTCTTCGCGCAGCTTTACTCGTCCTTCAAGAGCGTCAGGCATGAATGCGAGCTCAAGTACGGGAACAGTCTTTTCGCTATCGAAATCAAGCTGGTACGCCCTGAGATTGGCTATCGGCTTTACTTTCAGCACGCCTTCTTTCTCCATCTTGACAAGGAGTTTATGGGCGCCGTTGGGCGTTAATTTGCACGCTTTTGCAATATCATTGATCGAGTAGTCCTTTCCCGCGCTCGCCAAAAACCGAAGCACACGCTTTTCATTGATGGTCACGATCATATTTATACACCTTTAGTTGATAATTATACACTGTTAGTATATAAGCGTTTCGTTCAGAATGCGCGCTTTGACGAACAACCCCATCAGTTCCCGGTTAACGACAATCGTGCCGTTTTCCAAAGAATACCCGCCCACCATTTTGGCGGTTGGAATCATATTAATGTAGCGCCGTTTTGAAAGGATGATATGCGTAGGAAGAAGATGTCGAGGACGATGATGAGGAGAAGGAGCGGCCAGGATTTTTTGATGGACTGACCGATATTCATGGAACGACATGCACCGTATACGTTATTTGCTTACTGCGCGCAGGCTCATCTGCATCGGCCACTGCAAGGGTTTGCGGATAATTTGCACCGAGCGTTTCCCATTTGATATATTCTCCTTGTGTTCCGACCGTTCCGAACAAAGACCCAAAAATCAGCGTTGTCGTTTCGCCTGCGGCAGGGCTGGCAATGATAGTCCCTTGCCAGAGAAGATTATACGCCTCCGCATGCGACGTGATAACCACCAAGGAATGCTTTGTATTTTCCTTAACATCAATAGTTGCACCGTCGGCAATCAGCACTTCCTTGCCTGATTCATCCGTCAATTTCACTAACGTGATTGATGGATTTGACTTTGCGAGAATCGGCTTACCCGTCGTCTCGCACGTATACTTCGTCGCAGGCTCCGCGTCAGGATTGCAATACTTGTTTGGCTCGTGACCTACGCCACAATTGTAGCATTCCAAGCCCGGAAGGCAGAGCGCCGCCGCATCCGTCTTTGTGCCACAGAAGCACTCGAGCTTGTTTTCCTTTCCGTTGAGATCGCACGGAACGACGCCCGCAGGATACCCTGCGGCACCCGCGTAACTCTTCGAACACACCGCGGGAACCGTTATCGTCTTCTCCTGAACATTCCCTTGCGCGTCCATCGTCGGCTGCTGGAAGTTCGGCACGTATGTCGCGCCGAACTGCGTCTTCATCGCGTCGAAGAGCTTGAAGTTGACTTTCCAGTCCTGCGGTGTGATGGCAGCATTGGCGCACGCGCCGGAAGCGCCACCATCAGGCTGGTAACGGAAGAATATCTCCGCTCCCACTGGCGGCAAGTTCGCAGGGTTCAGGAACGTGATGATGATCTTGCCCTTGCTTAAGCTATCATCAGTAAAGGACAGTGTGTTTCCGATAAGCACTGCCGTGCCAAGCGTCTTTACATACGTATCGCTATCGACAAGTTTTGCTTTTCGCCAGTGCCCCCAATCGCCGTCATTTGCTTTCGGATCTCCTGGTTGCGCGATGGGCTTGCCATCCTTGAGCGTACTTTTGCCAATACCAGGACGGTAGACATCCACGGTTGCGCCGTTGAACACAAAAATAAGGTCTACCATGCTCTTGGCGCCCTCAACCTTAGTCGCGCTCGGATCGATGCGCGCATCACCATACACGCGTTCATCCGCACCTGAGGGGAAATTCTTGTCCCAGTACGAAATGCCATCAGCCACGGACGCTCCCGCAGTCCCGCCGAAATGCGATTCTTCGATCTTCGGCATTTGGAGGTTGTACGGCGCTTCTCCTGACGTCGTGATTGGAACGGGCTGGTATTCGCCGTACGCGGTCGTTGCCTTGTTGGTCGCGACGATGGTGCCGGCAGGATTCTTCACTTCATACACCAGATACTTCGTGTTCGCGCCCGAGAACACGCCACCGGTTTCGCGCGGGTCAGAGGTGCCGAACAAGTCGACCAACGCCGTGAACGTCGGAGTCTGACCAAGCAAGATAGGAGTTGAATCGACCGTCGGGTTGCCCTTGAACACGGCTCCCACGTAGTCGCCGCCGAACGTGCAGCTGAAGATCGGGCTACCGAGCAGTTTCAAGCTGCAGAAGTTCGGCGCGTCCGAGCCGGTGAGATGGATTTCTGCTTCGACTGGCGTCGTCTTTGTCTGTCCTTGCGCGTCCTTATAGGTATATTCAAAGATTGCCCGGTCATACCGCACCGCGCTCACGCCAGACTCGGCCTGCACCGTGAAGTAGATATCCGCACCGAGATCTTCGTTCTTGCCGATTCTGCCGGAACCAAGCTGGTCATCAGTCACGTCGAGCGTCTGCTCGGCCTGGCCGTAACAGTCGCACGCGCCCGGAGGACGGCCAAGGCCGCCCTTGTAGCCGTCGCGCTCTTCGCACGTCCGGCTATTGGAACACTTGAGATACAATCTATAGTCAACATCAGCGCCCGACACAAACTGCACGCCGATATGGTAGAGCCACGTGGTCAATCCCTTCGGCGACGTTGACGGATTATACGACACATACCTTCGTTCTGCCGGATACACAAATCCTGTGCTTTCCAACGGAATGCTCTTCACGGTCTTCTCGAACAGGCCGCCCGTCGCAATATCCCATTCGCCCGTGAACGCGAACATGCACACGCCGTGCACGAGATTCCCTTCCGAGAACATCGTCTGGTACAACGCGGTCTTGCCGTACCGTTCTTGCACGCCCTTCTGCGTGTTTTCGCCGGCATCCGTCAGGATGCTGATAATATCAAAGTCGCCCCTGCCCGCGTCGCTTCCCGAACCTTTCGAACCAAATCCCTTGACAAAGCATCGGAGGACATCCGCGAGCATGTCACAGATGAGGTTGCTGTACAGTTCGTTGCACGCACCTGACGAACCTTGGCCCGTGATCCTGACATGGTCGACGCAGGTCTTGATTGAGCCGAGGACTGCACGCCAGTGCTGCAAATAACCCGTGACGGCCGGCAGACAGACGCACTGGATGCTTCTGAAGATGCCCTCGTCGGCCGGTTGGACGATGTATTGCTTGTCCGGAATCTCAATGTACTTGGCGATGGAGTTGTACAATGCAGTCACTTTCGCGCCCGTGCACGTTGCCTTATCCGCAACCTTGTCGTTGCACAGTTTTGCGGCAAACTTCTTGACAACATCCCCTCGCTGATTTTCAGGCGGCACGTTCTTGAAGAAATCAGTAAGGTCTCCCTTGCCATTCTCATAGATAAATTTGGTCGTTTGCGTGATATCTTTCTTCGGCTTGTCGCCAACCTTTTGCGTGTCGCCGGTCGCGGAATACTGCTGCGTTGCATAACCACTGGAAATGGCATAGGCCTTCGGGTCGTTCTTGGGCTCGCCTTCAACGATGATGACGACTTCGCCGCCTTTGATGGCCGAACTCGTGATATACTCCTCACGATAGTGCGCATTCGTCTGGAAGAATTCAGGCTCCGCAGACAACGAATCAGGATCGCACAAGCCCGTGTACGCGAGGCTCAAGCCGCCGCACGAGGGACTGCCCGCATTCGGACGGCTGCGCGCTTCCTGTTCAAACGTCTCCACTTGGCCGACTTTCTGCGCCGCAAAGCACGCGCTCTGCTCGATTTCGTTATACGTTTCAATGCCAATGCCCGGCAAACCGCAGGCAGAACCCCATTCTTCCTGGTATTCAAAGCCGCAACATTCCGCGTTCGCGGCGTGCGGACCTTCGCAATTCACCTTGCCGGGGACTGCCTCATCATCATCGTCATCCTTGTGATCGAGATAGTTGAAGTATTGGTCTCTGATGCCTTCATAGTTGGTGGTAACTGCATCGTTCGATGCGCTGACGATTGTGTTCGCAGGAAGTACAACCGTCGTGTCCGTAGTCGTTGCATCACTGCCTGGCACGAACGTTTTCGCTTCTTCCCCCGTAAATCCACAACTGCTTCCACGATACAGCTCTTCCTTCGTTTCCGGATCGGTCGCGCCGATGCCTGACGGGGCTTTTGCGTCCGAAATGTACGTCTGCAATGTCGGAGCTGCCGGACAGCCCACTCTATCACACACCTCACGCATCGCGTCCTTGATGTCCAGCTTGTCCCTCACCGCAGTTTGACAGTCTTCGCACTCGTCGTACTTTTCGGCGTTCTCTTCAGGTCCGCCCGGACCATAGAGGGCCTTGCACTTGCCGACCTTGGCGATGTCGGTGTTGAACTTGTTGCCCGAACCACCCAAGAAGCCGAGCAGACTCGAGACATCGCACTGCACAATCTCATACACTTCCAGCACGTATTCGGTCGCGGTCAACGCAAAGCAGGAATAAATCGTGTATTCGCCGATCACCGTCAATGGCTTCAGTATCTTATCAATGATGTCAATCGCGTCGCCCATGTACTGCGACGTCTTCTCATACAGTTTCTTCGGAATCTTGTCGCCGATGTTGATGGGCTTGTCCATGTGGACTTCTATCGGGATGCACACCTTCTGGCGCTGGTTTGAAGGCGAAGTCGCGCCAGTCGTCTGCTCGTCAGCAAAAGAAGAAGCCACATTCGGTCTATCTTCCTGGTATTCAATGTTCAATTGGTACAGGAACCGCGCGCAGCCGGTGGGCCCGGCACAATCACCTTTGCGGTGCTCGAACAGTTCTTCTTCCTTCTTCGCGGTCGACTGGTCTTCTGCCGGCGGCTGCGCGTTGAACTGCAACTGCACGTAGCCCTCGTTGATGTTCCGTGACTTGAGATATTGATACTGGACCCAGCCCGTATCGAAGTCATCCTCATCAGTCAAACTGACTTCAACCGGGCTCAAGGACACGCGCTTGATGACTGCCTTGTACGGTCCACGATACGAGAAATTGAGGGGGAAACCCACTTGCTGCACGCCCTCGATAATCAAGCGAGGTGTGAGAATCTGCGGCGAAATCTCGCCGATGTCGACGTCAAACGCGCCGCCCTCGCCGCAAAGGGCATACTTGATTTCGACGGGACCTTGGGTTGCCTTCAAGCCCGCCAAGTCAACGGCTTCCAAACGCACCCTGTTGACGGACGTGCCGATGCTCGCATCCAGGACAACGCCGCCGGTGATGTCATTATTCGTTTTTGACGCAGAACCGAGCTTCAATGTGACCTTGATCTTGAAATTGCCTTCCTCATCCGTGGTTTCGTACGCGTGCGGCGTCGATTCGTCATTCAGGTAGACGAACACGGTCGCGGGCTCGGACACCTTGCCCTCGATCGTGACTTCGGGAATGTACGTCGGGCTCAACCGGTCGAGGTTGGTGTCGATGAACTGCGGATTCGTGTTGTCAAGGCGCACCGTGCCCTCGAATTCCTCGGCATTGCCGGCCGCATCAGAAATGCTTATCTTGTACTGGTTCGCGCCGTCCTCCAAATCAACGCTGAACGAGAATGCGCCCGAGGCCTGCAACGTCTGTTTCTCAGAAAGGCATGGCAACGGAATTTCCGTGGGTGTGCCCTCGAACGTGTTGCCTCCTGAACTCGCTTTCACGATGATGCTATCGCTCAAGGCGCCCTCGTTGCAGCTCTTGTCGACGGCAGAGACGCGGTAGGAATAGATCGCTCCCGAACTCACGGCATCCTCATACTCTGAGTTCGGGCTCGTGGCGATGCGCACGTTGTCGCGGTAGATCGCGTAGTTTTCAACATCGTCTTCCGCGCTCGCGGTCCACGCGAGCTCGATGGTGTTGGACTTGACGCTCGTCGTCTTCACGCCCGCGACCCTGTCAGGCTCGTCCGTGTCGAACGACTTCTTGACTTCATACGTGATGGTGACCGGCTCGTCAGCAGTTCCCGAAATCGTCAACGGCGTGCCAGACGCGATGTCAGGAATCGGATTGAGCGTGACTTTCGGAGGGTCATTGTCGATACGCACCGGATAGCTCTGCTCGACCTTGTTGCCGGAAATGTCAGTCACGGCCAGCTTGACCGTGCTGTTCTCCGCCGTCAACAACAGGTTGGGAATGACGAACGTGCCGTCGCCTGACGCCGTGATGGTGTGGCGTTTCACGTTGTCCAAGAAGACTTCAATCGTCGCAAATGGCCGCGTCGTGCCGCGGATGGTGAGCTTGTTCGTGCTGATGACTGCCGGAACGTCGGCAGTCAAGGGAGGCACGCCGTTTTGGCTGCCCGCAAGCACCATCACTTTGCTGCCCTCTCCGCAGTTCTCGGCCGCGTCGCAGCCACCCGGATATGCTGTATACAGTTGTCCTGACGACGTCGGAACCACCATGACATGCTCGAGCACGAGCGCGTCATCCTTGACGGTCGTGAACGTGTCCTTGCCGAACGTGATTTCTGACGTCGCTGGCTCGTGCGTCGTCCACGAGAAGGTCGTCGTCGTGTCGCCGAAACCCGACGGCTTGAATGCGGAGAACACCGGCGCTCCCGAGTCTGCTCCCGCGTTCGTGGTGAAGGTGTACGGCACGCCGTCGTTGTCTTCCGTCACAAAATAACCGCTTTGGTCAATGCTCGTCATGGTGTAATAATACTTGACGTTCGTCTGCAAATCCTTCAAATCAATGCGGTGGAACGTGACAAAGTTCAGGTCTTCCGTGTGCGAACCGAGCGCAGGCGTCGTGCCGTAATCAACACGACTCGTCGCCGCGATGTCCGTGTTCCACTCGATTCTCGCACCATTTGTCGAAACCGATTTCGTGGGACTGCCGGAGATGGAGACGGACAACGCAAGCACGACTGAAGCGCACAGTACCGCGATCACCAGTGCGATGAGGAACTTGTGCGTTTTCATGACAGTTTTGGCTTCCAGCTTTCTCGATAGTCTCCTTCGTTCAGGAACGTGCCGACTGAAATCTGGTAGTCACGGTCCTTCTTGATGGGCGAGACTTCCATGACATACAACGTGAGCGTGTCGGTCGCGGACAGTTCGCGGCCCATAATTCTGTATTCAGGATTCGAGTAGCCGCCGACGAGCGTGTCGAACTGCGTCAAAATCGCGTTGAGCTCGTACAATCCCGTGCCCTCGATGACGTTGAGCGTGTTGTTCGCCGCGGGGAAGGTGACATACTGGTCGTACGTTCCGTTCACGAGACTCAACTGCACCGTGACCTGGTCATTCTTGCCTAACGGTCTCGGCAACAGGTAGCGTTCGTTCTCGGCGTCATACGGCACTTTCATGATTTGGATTTTCATTTCGCGCAGCTTCGGCATGACAAACTCGAGCGTGTCCGTGTTCGCGGTCTTTGAAACAGGCAAGTAGCCGTCTTTCTCGACGGTGATTTCAGGATTGATGCAGCCTTCCGGCATGCGCGCGCGCAACCGGTAGAATCCGGAATCCGCGGCAGTCGTGCCGAGAACGCACTCCTGATTGACGCACGTGTACCGCACGGTGACGCCGCCTTGTTCGATGACGCCGATTTCGGGCTCCAAGCCGGACGCGCGGACCTCGATGACATCATCACCGAGATTGTCGCAGAAGCCTAATGACTGCTCAAAGCCGCGGAAGTCGCGATAGCCGAACGTCCTTCGGGCACCCGTGTTGTCGTTGATGATGACGGGGAACGCCATCTGGAACGCGAAGCCGCGATTCTGGAACGCGTTTTCGTCCGTGGCGCGGAACATCACCGGATAGATGACGTCGTAAATGAAGTGGTACGTGTTGACGCACAGATAGCTCAAGTATTTTTGCGCGCCCTTGCCGACCTTGCTCGACAAGACTCCGCCCTTGTTTGGTTGCGCGTTCAAGTCCATACCCCATTCGGGCTGGTATAGGAATGCGGCCGCCAACGGGCTCTTCGGAATGCCCGCGTCAAAACGCATTCGGGCGTACTCGAACTGGTCTTCGGGCACGCTCTTCGGATACCGGTCCTGGAAGAAATCCTCCAATTTGTAGTCGAGCACCTTCTCGTACGCCGAAGTTTTTTCGTCGAACGGCGCGTGCTGCGTGTTGAGAACTCGGACGGTGGGCAAATTGACCTGCATGATCTCCTGCAGGTCCTGCTTCACGTCGGTGAGCTTCCAAACTCTCGGCGAGCAGTCGAACTCCAATGAGTTGAACGGAATGTCGGGCGTGCCTGTCATCAAGTCAAGCGTGAGGTTCTCGAACCACGCCTCGTCGTCCTCCTTCTGCATGACCTTGACGGCCAAATCATACGCTCGCTTGAGGTTGACGTTCGGCTGGATGACGAATTCCTTGACCTCGATCATGCGTTCGGGTCGTTGGATCTCGACCTCGTACGCCAATCGCACCGTGACAGAACCTTCACCAATGGTGACGCTCGCGTCAGGGCTTGATTTTTCGACGACAGGATACTGGAACGCGGAAAAGTTCTCGAGGCAGGCCGGCAAGTTTTCTTCCACGTGCCTGGCCAAGTCAGACTCCATCAGTGCGATGCTCGGCACCACGCTTTCGCCTTCGTAAAACCACAAAGGCACTTTCAGGATGCCTCTGCCGTCAACGGGCAGGTAGCTGCTCGGCGTGCGTTCGATATCGACCGGAATGCGCAAGAAACCACCCTGCAAACCCTGCAGCCGGATGCCCTCCTCCGCGATGGTCGACATGCAGCTCGAGACATAATCATACACCGGTTGCGCCTCTCGGTCGACCACGATGCCCGTCCGGAAGACGACTCCCTTGTTCGTGATGAAGATGACCGTGACGACCGCGAGCACGAGCACGAGGCCTAGAATGATAAATATGGTAATTTGACCTCTTCTCACCATCTTTTTCCTCGAGTGGAGACTAGTGGCTTCCTTTATAAATGTTTTGAGGGGTATATTATAC
>JACQNB010000002.1 GCA_016203265.1 Candidatus Woesearchaeota archaeon
CATTTTTCCCGAGTGCATTTGCAACGGAGGTTAGCCCGAGCAAGGAGCTCGAAAGCTCGTTGCTCGCATCCGTTGTCGTCTTCATGATGAAACCAAGGCCGCCAGCAGCAATACCGATTCCTGCTGCGACGGTCTTTGCGACGGATGCAACGCTCGCGAGATGCGTCCGGAGTCCACCGGCACTATTCCCAACCTTGTCGAACTCTCGGGATGCGCGATCCTCTGCCTCGATGATTGCCTTGAGTTTCACGTCCGCCATAGCTATGGTGATGCCTTTCGAAGTGCACGCGCTTCCTGATGTATCAACGACACGATCGCGTCAAGAAACGCGATCGGCTGCCGTTCGTAGGTCTCGTACTCCCATCCACCCATCCACTTGCAGACGATCGCAGCGTGCATCATTTTTTTTTATCCGAATCGCTACCCGATGATGAGATCCGATCGAGCTCCCGAACAATCGCGTCATAGGCAGTCGCTGGAAGATCGAGAATACGCTCGACGATCCGTTCGGTACTCCCATCCATTGAAAGAATGAGCGCTCCGATGAGGGTGTCCTGTACCCGCTCGGCGATGTCCGGTGACAGTCGCCGGACGGTCGCTTCCCCATCTTCGATACCAATATCTGCCGTTGCGACAACTGCTCGCTGAACGGCACGCCGATCTCTCCCCGTGAGGTAGGCGTGGAGTACGAGTGTATGTTCTCCCTCTGGCGTTGTGAACTGAACGGTCTCGCGTTCCATATTAGTATCCGGTTGCTGTATTGATGAGCACCGCTTGATGGATCGCGTTCTGGCTATTCGCAAGATCGTACAATCCTTTGAAGCTCACCGTTTGTCTACGGATCTCGTTGAGTGCATTCTGCGGTTCCCAGTCGAAGAAGTGGACACGGGGGAGATCCAGACGGAATGTCGGATTGCTCGATCCGCCGATGGTCGTGTTCGTATCCACCGCATTGATACGGAGTGCACGGTATGTGTTCGCCGTCATGAAATCCTTGACGGTCGTGTTCTCGTAGTTCAATTCAAGCTCTCCCTCCACTCCGAATTGCTGGTTGAGGATGTCCTCCGGTTCGATCGTGCCAAGGATATCATCACGTACGAGATTCTTCGAGATCGTGATCCGAGCACGCTTGACGCTCGTTTCCGATGCTGCGCCGAGCCCTGCGATATTTGCAGCGAATCGAACGGAGGCCATGCGTGTCACGAACTTGTTCTCAACCGAAAAGCTCGCCGATTGCACCGCGCTATCTTCACTCGCATGCGCCATCCATTCCGCCTCGAATGTCACATACCCGCCGAGCTCGTAGGTGATCGTAATCGCCTGGAGCATACAGCGTCGGAAGAATACCGTCTCATCGGGACTCACGAGGACGAGTGAGAGCGAGGCGTGCTGGTTCGATGCAGCAAGCGAGAACGTGTGCGTCCATGCAGCGCCGTCCGTATTCACGCTCGACACACTTCCCAGCATCGCGTAGAGAAGCAGCCCGAATGATCGGTCCCGAACTTCTCCGCTCATGCTCCCCTGTGAAAATAGTGAGGTGATGAACGCTTCACTTGCATCATTGATAACCCCAAGCGCTTCGCCACTCACCACTTTCTCCGTTTTGTCATCGAATGAGAGCTCCGTATGCGGGAGCCAAAACGTCGGGGCGACGTACGTCCCGCGTGTCGTCTCCCGAGCAATACCGAGCGAAACTCGTCTACCGATGTATTTGGACATAGAATTAGGGATTGATATCGACGCTCACCGTGATGCGAAGTGTAATGTTGAGGACGAGGAGATCATTGTCTTCGACGGCCTCCCACCCCCCAATCGCTGGTCGAATGCCAAGGATGTCGTATCGACTGTCCAGTGAAATGCCACCGAGGAGTTCGTCCCGATCGAACTGATCGAGGACATCATCAGCTACGTCATAGAGCGTATCGAGTCCTGCACTGATTCCACCTGCTTGGATCTCCTGATACACGCTGACAATGAAAGCGTAGACTCGTTCATTCTCGCTCGTCGTCTCATAGTCCGCAGCCTGGTCGCTCGGTGTCACCGTTGCCGCTGGGTATCCAGTAAAATCGAGCTTTGGATTATCTGTTACCTCCTGGAGCTTCGTGATGGATTGGAGCTCCGTGAGGATTCGGTTTTTGAGCTGCGTATAGGTCTGCGGCATACTTATCGGCTCCTCCTCGCGATCTCTTCCATCGTATCATGGAGCGCATCTCTGAGGAATCGTTCCATGGCCGGAACACTATCCCGGACTGCGGGTTCGAGGAAGGGATGCGCCTTGGTTCCTTTCTTCGCGATACTTCGTGCAACGAGGAAAACGGGGATACCTTTCGACCGAGCCCACTGCTGCAATCCACGTCCTTTTGCTCCCTTCCAGGGAGGCCAATGTGGACGCGTCCCCTTTTCGACGAATGTACTGTATTTGACCCCGCTCGTGAGTGAACCACTGAGCGGCTTTGCAACGATGTTCCACCGATTCCGGAGCGCACCGGTAACCCCAACCGGGGCCTTCGTTTTTGCCTTTCCTTCAATCGTGATGAGCGTTGCATTGATTGCTCGTTGGAGGAATTCAGCAGCGATCTTCGGGTACTCGGCGAGTGCCCGACGGAACCGATCGAGTCCTTCAATTTTGACTGTGATGTTAGGCATCTGGGAACTTCAGGATCACCTCCGTATGTGTATTCATACCGAAATCCTGATGATTCACCGCAACAACATGGAAGATCCTCCCATCTGAATCTCGTACCCGATCACCTTCCTGAACGTTCTGTCCGAGATCAATCCAACATTTGTGTGTCGCCTGGAGCGCCCCGTATTGCGCGAACGTCGCCTCGTCGGTTATCCGTTGAATGTGGACGTCAATCGTTCCGGTTGAGACGAAGTTCTTACGGTTTCCACTCACGGTCTTCAGGCGCTGCACGACCAACGTTTTGTTGAAAAAATCATGCAAAGCCATACGGGCGTCGGTGACTTTCGAGAATCTCCCGCACCTCCTCATCGCTCATAGTCGATGCACGGAATGAGACACTATAATCTCCGAGCGATTCGCTCTGAATGCCCGTCGGAATCTTCCGCCGTTGAAATACGGTCGCGACAAGCTTCCATACGGCATATTCGAGATCACCTGCGCCGACGGTCTCAAGGAAGGTCGTATTTGCGAATGCATTGAAATTGTATCCGGCGGTATACGTTACTCGATAATGCTGCGGATACTTGAGGAACTTTGAGCCTCCAGTGAGCACAACAATCCCGGCGTCGTTTTTCACGAAGTAGAGATCAGCATCAATATCATCCCACGTGTTGATATTCTCGATTGCCTGACGAGCCTGAAGGGTGAACGAGGCGGATGAACTCACTGGATACTGCTGCAGCATGAGTTTGTCGTTTCCGGTTCCATCATAGACCTCGTTCGTGTACGCCGTCTGAATGAACCGACGATCGCAGTATCGCTCAATATACTCCGTCACCTGGTTGATGAGCCGTTCGAGGATGGTGTCATACGAGGGCACCGTGACCCCCATAAACTCTTTCTGCCTGGCGACCGTTGTGAGTGCGTACGCGTTCAGTGCCATATCATCGGCGTTTGTTGATTAGCGTGCTTCGGAGTGTCCGGTATTCATTGGGAGTCATACGTTCCCCATCGATGATGATTTCGGATTCGTCAATCGTTCGTTGCAGTACCCGATCCTCCATTGCTTCAATTGGGCTTTTCCCTGCTGGTTCGATCGTCAGTGATCCTCCCGACTTCTGAATCTCGTAGTTCAGAACGGAAATATATGCGATGTATTCATCGTAGGTCATAGGACGATCAAGGAGTGCAATACCAATCGCAGCAGACGCTCCGATGATGCCGAGCCCGATGAGTATCTTTCTAATTCGCGTCATACTTCCATGAATGGCGGGGCGGACTATGCGGCCGCCCCGCTACCTCTTCATGCGTTTCGTCATCTCCGAGAGCAGGACTTCGTCAATGACCACTGACGGGATCCCTGCTCGCTGGCACTGCTTGATCGCATGACGGACGGCATCCGTCGTTGCGCGTTGTGCACAGTGTTCATCTAGGAGCTTCGTGAGTTCTTCGAGCGCGTTTCGCTGTTCGTTGGTCAGATCGGCCACGGGATACCTCCTCGTGAAAGAACGCTACGCACTCTTCGGGACTCGCTCATCAATAATGGTCGAGAGTTTCGTCAGTGCGGCAGTATTCGCATCTCGTGATATTCGGTCCTCTTTCCGGTCTTCAAGGTCATGAACGAGATGGTTGCTTACGAGTCTCATGATGATCTTGAACATGGCGAACATTCCACCGAGCACGAGCACGAGCACACCCAGCGCTCCGTACTGAATGGTGGGGTCTTGTGGCATATCGTTACGTCACCGTACATCCGCTGTTCTGGATGATCTGGAACATCGTGGCGTTTATAACCTGCAGCTGGACAAAGTCACCTGCGTCATTGCATTCGATTGCGGTATTTCCCAAGTCCGCACTACCATTCTGGATCACATCTGAACCAGCTCGCACGATGTCTACGTTATCGCCTCCATCTACACTCACGTAGATCGAGATGAGCATCCCCTGGTTTCCGGATGCTGCGGGTAGGGTGATTGTTTCATCGGATGCGTCCGCTCCGGTCGTCACACTAACGACGCCATCGTTTTCATCCATCGTGAGGTTCGTATTTGCGGCCAGTGTTTGTGAGTTGATTTGCACACCACCACCGAAGAATCTCCCCCCCGCGCTCATGTCGAAGTCCACGCCAGCGGTGGTTGCGACGTTTGCCCCTGTCGCCATGAGGACGAGGTTGCCGCCCGTCGTAGTGATTTGTTGATTCCCAGCAGCACTCATCGCAAAACTAATCCCGCGTGTACTAGAGGAGTCGAACATGATGATCGTCTCCGCTGCAGACGAATACATGAACGGTGCAGTGGACGCTGTACCGAACTGGATGCTGTGTTGGGAAGCAGTACCGCCGAGCACGAGCGCACGAGATCTCATTCCTGCAATGGGTGTAGCTCCCGTCAACGTCATTGCAGAAACAAGACTATCTCCAACACCACCGTTTATCGTCACACTGCTCATGTTGATGAGCGCGCCGGTGTACGTGAATGTTCCCGAACCTGGCTCGGTCAGTGTGAAGTTCGGGAAGAGACTGAGGTCGGCAGTGGACTCCCCGGGTGCTCCGGTGAAGCTGCCGCTTCGAGTGATGTCCACGAACCCAAGGCCGTTGAAGTACAAGGTGCCGGAATGGGTGAGCGTCATGATCCTCCCGGTCGAGGTTGTTCCATCCGTCACCGTGATGAGATCGGTCGTTCGTGCCGCAGCTCCTGCGGTCATTACGATAAGCTGCCCCACTGTTGATGTATCACCAAGAGCGAGGTTGATCATGTCGCCTTCGTATGCGATTCCCGAACCGATGGCGGCGTTGACCAGATCGCCGGTATAGAGCCCCGTGACGTCAATGTCGAACAATGGATTAGCCATTGCTCCTGTCTGTGTCACGTTAATATCGAAGAGCGTCCCACCGGCTGCGCCCCCGACAGTTCCGTTACCCGTAACAGTGATTAGGGGAACTGTTCTAGCGCCACCCGCGTTGGTGAACACGATGCCAGTCGAAAAGCTGTTCTGGTTGAGGGATAGGTTTCCACCACCAAAGGTCGTTATTGATTGATCCCCTGCGGCAGTAAGGTCAAAGGATAACCCGCGAGTATTCGTTGCATCGGTAAACTCGATGCTGTTTGCCGCCGCACTGTAGATAGTAGGACTGCTACCTAAACGGATGGCATTGTTCCTTCCCGTTCCAGCGATGTCGAGCGCCAATGTCGTGGTTGCAGTTGCCGTCTGTGATTGGATGCGGATCCCCGTAGCATACGTTCCACTGATGGACTGATTCGCAATGTCAATCCCGAAGGCATTGGTGATCGTCCCTCCGGTTGGGGCAAGGATATTGATGACGGAGTTAGTCGTCACCGATTCTCCCGCCCCCACTACTGACGCAAGCGTGAGGTTCGACATTGCGATGAGTACGGTATCGTCTACGTTCGCTTTGGTCGTCGTGATCCGCAATCCCTCCAATCCAAATCCTCCCGCATCCGAATTCGCACCATTCTGTGTCACGCTGATGTTCAGACCACGATGGTTCTGATTTTCCGATGCCCATGTTGGGCTGATTTGTACTGCACTATGCGTTGCGGCTGGTGTAAACGTGGAGTTTTGAAGCCGGATGCTCCCTACCGTTGAGGAGGCAGTCAGAATATCCGTCGTGCCCAACCCTGTCGGGAGGTTGATATCAATGCCTTCAGATGTAGCCGCATTGATGATACGAACATTATCCGCACCGGTCGCCAATATATTTGCGCTTCCACCAAGTTGAACGGCATTGCTATTCCCCGTCCCCTGAATCCGAATTGCTCGTGATTCCGTTACCGATGCTGTCTGACTTTGAATGTCGAGCGCATACGAGTTTGTCACGCTCGCACCGTTTCCGAAGTTGCCGAGCTGAATACCGGTGTTGGTTGTGATGGTCCCCGAATTGTATCCGTTGATGG
>JACQNB010000001.1 GCA_016203265.1 Candidatus Woesearchaeota archaeon
GCATGGAATCGTCGCTCAGGTCGCCTGATTTTTGGATCATGAATTCTTTGGCTTTCGCGACGGCCGTTTTCGCGTGGTCGGACGTCATTTTCTTGGCGTTCGCGTACTCGGCTGCGTAGGCCGCTTCTTTGAGCAAATACATGCCTAAACGGATGTCTTTCTGGTCGTGCGAGTGCTGCGCCAATTGCCGGATGACGTCGTCGGACGTTGAGCCCGGAATGAGCGCCACACTGGCGCGTTGTTTCAGGATGCCGAACGTCTCTTCGGCAGAATAGGATGCGAACTCAATAATCTCCGGTGTCAATCGCGAACGCACGCGTTCATCAATGTCCTCGAGCCATTCCTTGTAGTTCGTGATGAGGAACACGCTTTTCTTGTATAGTTCTTCCAAAATAGAATACAGGAAGTCGTGGTCGTCGACCTTGTCGATTTCGTCGAACACGAACACGGCTGACTTCTTGTTCACATACTGCTTGATGACGTCGAAGAGCTCTTCGGTTCTTTTGTTCTGCGTGAACTTGTACCCGATTTGTTGGCAGATTTCCTCGAAAATCTTGAAGGTCGTGTTTTTTTGCCAACAGTTGATGTAGATGATGTAGAGGTCTTCGGACGTCTCTTCCAATTCTCTCAAAACCCAACGCAATGCTGCCGTCTTGCCCACGCCCGGAGGCCCGTGCACCAACGCATTGCGTCCGACGCGGCCTTCCATCAACGGACGGATGCAGCTTGCGGCGCGCTTCTGTTGGAGCTCCCGATAGGGCAGTAATTTAGGCACGAACTCAAGCCCGAGCGCGTCTTCGTTCGCAATCAGGCTCTCTCCCCCTTTCCCGCTGAATAGCCCCATCCGCTTCACGACGCGCTGGTGATTATATAAAGTTTTATATGATGGGATGAGGTGGTTCACGACGCTAGCGGAGCCGTGTCCCGCATCGCCAGCAGAAGTAGTCGAACATCCTGCACGCGGAGCGGCATCGTGGACAATAGCGGATGTGATTGGCTGGTTTCGCCGGTTGCTCGAGTTTCTTTTCGGTTTTCGTCTCTTTCTTGCGAAGCAGGAATCCAATCAGCAATTTCGCAAGTCCGATGCCGAGAAAGACCAGTCCAACGTAAAAGAAGAACGTGAATGTTTCGCCGATGCGCAGAGAAACATACGCGACAAGTGCACCAACCAACAGATATGCGAACGCGGGGATTTTGGCCACTACGTTGCCTCAATCACCTTGAAGCCACAATATTTTTGCAACGGTTCCGGAATGTGGATGTTGCCTTTTTCGTCTTGGTTGTTCTCGATGATTGCGACAAGGGGTCGAGTGTCCGTCAACAACGTCGAGTTGAGCGTATGCACGAAACCGCGTTCGCCCTTGTCATGGTAGCGGATGTTCAGCGAGCGCGCTTGGTAATCCGTCGCGTTGGAGCAGGAAACGACTTCGCGATAGGTCTTCTGCACCGGCATCCAGACTTCCAGATCATAGGTCTTGGCCATGACCGTGCCTTGGTCTCCGGAGCACAGCAGCAATTGCCGGAAGGACAGGCCGAGCGTTTGCCAGAACTCGACCGCGTTCTTGAGCAGTTCTTCGTGCAATTGCCATGACTGGTCGGGCATGCACACGATGACTTGTTCGATCTTGGTGAACTGGTGCACGCGGAAAATGCCCTTTTGGTCTTTGCCGTGCGCGCCGGCTTCTTTGCGATAGCACGGTGAGATGGCGAACATTTTTTTGGGCAAGTCTTTGGCTTCGAAGGTTTCGTCCATGAATTGCGCCGTCATCGGGTGCTCGGACGTGGCGATGGCGTACAGTTCTTCCGCGCCTTCCGTCTTGTAGAGCGCCTCCTCGAACGCGCCCATGTCCGTGACACCTTCGTACGCCTTTCTGCCGAGGAAGTGCGGAGGAATGTGCATGTGGTAGTTTTTCTTCATCATGAAGTCGACGCCGTACTCCATCAGTGCCATCTGCAGTCGTGCGAGCTTGCCTTTCAGGAAATACCAACGCGCGCCGGAAATCTTCGCCGCGCGATCCAAGTCCGCCCAGTCGTGCACCGTGATCAGGTCGGCATGCGAGACGGGCTCGAAGTTCTGTTTCTTTGGTGTGCCGTGCACCTTGATGACTTTGCTTTCAGTCTCATCTTTACCGACAGGAACAGAATCATGCAACAGGTTCGGAATGCGAAGCATGAAGTAACGGAAGGACGTTTCGAGTTCTGCAAGCTTGGCGTCGTTGTTCGCGATATGTTGCGGGATGGTCTTGGCCTCTTCCAGCAACGGCTTGACGTCCTTGCCTGCCTTGCGCGCGTTGTTGATGTCGGCAGACACTTTGTTTCTGCGCGAACGGAGCGCGTCAGTCTCGCCTTTGAGCTCGCGGACCTTTTTGTCGAGCGTGAGGACTTCGTCCACCCACTTGATGTAGTCGGGCTTGTTGCGCTTTGCGAGGTTCTTTTTGACGGCCTCGGCCTGTTCGCGGATGAGCTTGATGTCGATCATGATGTTCTTTTCCGTGTATGACGATTTAAATGTTTCTCAAAAAGAAAACAAAGAAAAAAGTTACTTGACCTTCTTGCCTGCCCAGTTCCAGATGCCGGCGAAGACCCAGCCGACGATCAGGCCGCAGACGAACGCCAGGACAACACCCAGGATTGCCGTGACGATGTCGAACTGCGCGATGCCGGCGGACACGATGACGAAATGGTGCGCCAGCTTCCAGTTAATCCACTGCTGGCCGAATCCTAGTCCGACTGCGATTGCCCACAGTGCGTGGAACAACGCGAACGTCAGGCCTAAGGACAACGCGGTTTGTTTTGCATTCAGTTGTGCCATAGTTCACCTCTTTTTTACGCCACCGCCCGGACAGGCGCCCGGCCTCGCCGTGCGAGCCCGTGTGTGGCATTGCTTCAATGACTGACGCCACTGCCCGGATTTGAACCGGGAAATCCCTTGCGGGAAACGGATTTAGCAAACCCGCGCAATACCAGGTTATGCGACAGTGGCAAATTACAGTTCTGAAGCCCTGAAGAACTTATTTAAATGTTTGGGATTGTGTGACCAGATGGTCGTCATCCAGTGGCGAAGGTTGCGTTTGCCGGTAACTGCAAGCCGATATTGGCATCTTTTGTCATCATTCCAGGCGCTCGCAGAAAAGCCAAGCGAACGTAACAATGTCAAAAGTTCATCCCGCAAACGCACTGATGCACTGCTGAATTCAAGTTTCGAATAGAAGTAATATCTTTTATACTGATGCCGAGAGAAATGCAAACATCCGTCCGTGTCGAATAATCCGCGAACAAAAGCATATTGTAAATCAACCGAACCGTTCAGGATTTCTGCAGGGATGTGCACCGTGCGAGACTTCTTTCCAACAGGAAAGTACTGCGACAGAAAGCCAGTGATTTTTCTGTTGCAGTTCTGCACTCCGAATGAGCCATTGCCGCCGCCAGAACGTCGTTTTGGTCGCAAAGAGACATCGAACAAAGCGTGTACGAGCGGTGTAACGACAGCATGATAATATTCTTGTTCATCAAGCCCTCCGCGCAATTCCCAAACGACTGAATTCGAATTCGTGCGATAAAGCGTTCCATCGCCTGCGTGCATACCGAGTAATTCAGCTTCAAGAAGGTTCACGAACGAATGGTCTCAAGACGGTTAAAATAGGTTACGCGCGGATGTCCAGTGGCACAAACATTTATAAAAGCCCTGAAGCGCTTCAATCTATCAATAGCGGGGTAGAGGAGCCTGGAATCCTCGGCGGGCTCATAACCCGCAGACCGCAGGTTCAAATCCTGCCCCCGCTACTTTTTTCTCACTGGACATGGCCGCGCAGAGCTTATTAATCAAGAAAGAGAAGTCTCATTGTGGAAAAAGAGTGGGCAGAATTTGCAGGAATCCTATTGGGCGACTGGTCTCATGAACCGAACGCGCACCAAAAGGCCACCAGCGCACGCTGATGTGGAACCACCTCACGCACGAGGAGACGCAGCGCCTGGGCCTCACCAAGCCGCCCTACTCCTACCGCGTGGTCGGCTTCACCGCTGCCGTGTCCTCCCGCGAGTTGGCGGAGCTGGGCCGCCCCC
>JACQNB010000064.1 GCA_016203265.1 Candidatus Woesearchaeota archaeon
AGGATTTCAGCAACGTGCTTTTTGACGGCATTGGCTTGCTGTTCTGTTTCCAACCTCGCGACGCTGCCGTCGTCGAGCTTTACGATGGGTCCGTCGATGGTGTCGCAGGGCGTGAACGCCGCGCCTTTGCCAGGGCGCTCAACTTTGAGCTGCGTGCCGGTGGCGATGTAGTCCTCAAGCACGTGCATGGTCGCAGGATGGATGCCTTGGCCTGAAAGCCCGGACGCTCGCGAACGTCCATACCTCAGCCGAAACGCGCCGGGTCGCAACGGATGTCCCAGAATCGGTCTGCCGGCGACGAGGTCGGTGATGTACGTGTAGTCCGGCGAGATTTTCGCGTGTGCGTCTTTCTTGGCGTCGCCGCCTGACTTGGCCTTGTTTTTCTTCTGAATCTTGATGAATTCCTCGAGGAAGTTCCAGTGTTCAAGGTCGAATTCTTTGCCCCAGACTGCCAGCGGCTTCCACAACTTCGGGGCTTTGAGCGGAATGCACGAGCTCATGACAAGACAGAACCCGCTTCGGATAAAATTGGTCGGGATGCGCGGCAGGTCTTTGCTGTTGCTGACCTCCATCTGTTCGGACGGCTCGCCTGCGACTTCCACCGGCAGGTGGCGCATGAGAAACTCGACTTCTTCCTGGCTGGGGAAATATTGGAGATTGGTGACGCGGTCATGATAGTCCTGCAGTTCGGTGATGGCCCGTTTGGTTTCCTGTTCTGTCGCGTCATAGACGTCAAACTTGAGTTTCTTGCGCACATAGTCGGCGATGAGGACGCTGACGGCCGCGGCAGTGCCGCCTGCGTTTCTGATGGGTCCTGCGAAGCTGATGCTGATGTATTTGCCGCGCTTATCCATCCGGTCCTTGAAGTCGATGGTGACGATGCCGTCCAAGGGGGAGGATACGACGCCAACGGTGACGTATGCGAATCCGGCGCGGATACCGATGTCGATGGCCTCGTGCTGGTCCTTGAATATGCAGAATTTTTGTTGGGCGATCTCCTCGGCAATCTTGAACGCGACGCGCCAATCAAGCGCGCCATAGAGCGCCTCAAGCTCGATGATGCGTTCCACGACACCGGAGTTCACGATCTGCGGCGCGAGCACGCTGATAAGCCCGACAACGCGTTCGGCCATGTTTTTGGCGAGCGAGACTTCGACGATGGGCACGGCGTCATACTTTTGTTTGCGAGCCAATGAGGCGAGCGCGTGGGCTTCGTCGACCTGACGTTGAAGCGTGTCGAAATAGGCCTGCATCGCGGGGCTTGCGGCGGTCATGGGGCCTCGTTGAAATCCATGATGGATACTTTGCGTGTCTGAAGATTGAGAATAGGTGCCTTTCCCGGGTCGGGCTCGTGACCCATGCGTTCTTGGAAGTCTGTCTTGTCCTGGAACGTGCTGCAGCAGATGAGGGATACCCCTCGGTATTGGTCCACGCCTGACTTGTGGATGTGGCCTGCCGCAAAAATGTCGGGCACGGTATCGATAACCAACGGGTCTGATCGGGAGTCAGGCACGTACAAGGTGCTGGTGTGTGCCGGCGCGAGATGCCGGCGTTGCAAAAGGAACCGCATGATGAGCGGCGTGCGTTCGGAACAGTTGCGTCCGGAGTTCTTGATGCTCGGCACAATCTCGCTATAGTCATCAAACGAGTAGCCATGATACGTGAGCACCTGCATGCCCGGAAACCCTCCTTTGGCGTGGATGGTGACGATGGCGGGATTGCCGGTCATGATGACGTTCGGCAAGTCCCATAACGGTTTTGCGTAATCCTTGAACAGTTTTGGTTGCGGTTCGGAAAGCCGTTGGGCGTCGTGGTTGCCGGGCGATAGGATGATGTTGATGTGCTTCGGCACCTGACTGAATAGCCGTGCCGCTTCCGCATATTGCTCATAGATGTCCTTGAACTCGAGTTCATCGTCCTGGCCCGGATAGATGCCGACGCCGTCAACGGTGTCGCCGATGAGGAAAAGGTAGCCGACTTTTGCCGCCATGGCGCGCTGTTCTGGCGTGCCCCACTGGCCGTGCAGCCACGCGATGAACCGTTGGAACGCCTCCTTGAGGAAGAGTTTGCTGCCGACATGCACGCAGGAAAGGAAGACGGCATAGGCCTCGTCAGGCGCTTTCTTGAGCTCCTGGTGCGGGATGTCAGGATACTGGATGGCGTTCACGAACAGCGCGCCGGAACCGCTGTTGACCCCTGAGATGCCGATGATTTCGTCATGCACCAAATCGTTGGCGAGCGCGAACAGCTCTGCCTTGCCCTTGCTGACGATGGCTTTGATTCTCCCGGTCGGGTCTTCGATGGTGAGAATGAGGTTTTCGTTCTTGCTCAGCTCTTTTTCCGCGACGATGCCGATGATGGTGGCAGGTCCCTTTTCCTTGGTCGCAAGCACGCGTCCAATACTGGTCGCCGCCTGGAGTTCTTGCCGGGTGCGCAGGATCTTCGCGATACGGACATACCGCGCGTTGAAATAGCCGACAAAATCCTGCAGGGTGCGTTTGCCGGGCTGGTCATCATAGTCCCAGAATACCGATACGGGATACGCGCTCGATGGCGTGAGCTGTGCCACCACGATGCTCGGCGCGAGTGTCGGGTCGGTCGTGATTTGGGTGTAGAGCGTTTCGACAAGGGTTTCGTCCTGCAGACGTTCAACGGAAGTGCGCGTGAGGAGCACCTTGTTCTTCATGCAGAATTCGACAATCTTCTTGCGCTTGTCGATGACGACGGGCGGTTGCATCATGCGAGCGAAAGTCCCTCATGCAGGAGTTGATTGATGCGCGTCTGATTGTGCGATGGCACCGCGACGCTGATCTCACGCGTCCGGCCATAGCGCCCTTTGCTGATGACTTTGGCGTTGATGAGCCCGAGCATGTCGAATTCTGCGATGATGTCGCTGACACGTCGTTGCGTCAACGGTTTCAGCTTGGTCTGCTCGCAGATTTTTTGGTAGGACTC
This sequence comes from Candidatus Woesearchaeota archaeon, assembly GCA_016203265.1. Taxonomy (GTDB): domain Archaea; phylum Nanobdellota; class Nanobdellia; order Woesearchaeales; family ARS49; genus DSQK01. The sequence continues at coordinate 2,956 of JACQNB010000064.1, forward strand.
GTAAATCTCGCCGGTGAACACGGCGCGGGCAGAGTCGGCGCAGACAGTCAGGATGGCGAACAGGGTCGCTTGGTGCTGCTTCGGTTGCGTGCGCACAAGCTCGAGCACGCGGTCCTTCTCGATGGTTTCGTCAGCCGCATCGAGGTGCGCAAGTTGCACCTTCTCGATGCTCGCGCGTTCGGCAAGCTCGCCGGCGACGCGCAAGAGTTCGAGCGCCTTGCGCGCATCGCCGTTGTCACTGGCTGCGCGGGCTGCGCATTTTTCGAGCACGCCCGCTTCGATGGCGTCTTGCCGAAACG
>JACQNB010000065.1 GCA_016203265.1 Candidatus Woesearchaeota archaeon
CCATGCTTGATGTCTTGGAAGAAGCAGGACTGTTCATCAACGTCGTCAAGGGAGACGTCCTGGACAACAAGCTCAGGCTCAAGTTCACCATCGATCCGAAGACCAACGCCAAAATCACCGGGCTTTTGGGCAAAAAAGGCGGGCTGGACAAGCACTATTACGCAGACTTGGACCGCGCACATCTTGAAAACGAAACCGGATTCAAGATTTTCCTGTTCCACTGCGCGCTCACGGAATGCAAGCCCAAAGAACTGCAGGACATGGATGCACTCAGTCTCTCGTTGTTCCCGAAAACGTTCGACTACTACGCCGGCGGCCATGTGCACGTCATCGACCGCGTTTCCATCGGCGACTACAAGAACGTCATCTATCCCGGGCCCGTGTTCCCGAACAATTTCGCAGAACTCGAAAAATTAAAACAAGGCACCTTCGTGCTCTACAACGACGGCACCATCACGCACGTGCCCATTTCTTTGCACCCCGTCGTCAGCATCGTCATCGACGCGAACGGAAGGACAACAACGGAAGTCGAGGAACTGCTCAAGCAACAGCCCGTGAGCGTGAGCAACGCCATCGTCACGGTGCGCGTTTCCGGCACGTTGAGCCAAGGCAAACCCACCGACATCCCGTTCCAAACGCTCCTGCAACAGGCAGTGCACAACGGAGCGTATGCCGTGTTGCGCAACACGAGCGGCCTCACGAGCAAGGAATTCGAGGCCATCAGCGTCGACCAGCACTCAGTCGAGGATGTCGAGGCCGCGCTCATCCGCGAACACGCAGGAAAGGTCTTCGGCGAGCACGAAGCCCCGCTCATCAGAACGCTTCTTCAAACCTTACAGACCGAACGCAATGAAGGCGAAAAAGCGGCAGACTTCGAGAAACGCGTTATCGGCGATGCTTTGCAGGCGTTGGCCAAGATTCCTTCTTCGGCAGCCCCAGTTTCCGGCTCCAGCGAGCAACCAATTGCCGGTACGAGTCCTTCCTGAGCCACGTGTGGCCGTGCAGACACTTGGTCTCGATGCCGTCCTTGATGAATTCGATGAACAGCTTGATCTTGCCGTCCTTGCGCTGTTTCGCGTAGACGCGCTGCGCTGACTTCAGCGGGTCTCCGAACACGAGCACGTCCAACGGCTTTTCGTTGCGGCGCATGCGCTTGAAAAAATCATGGCGCAGATGCTCGAGCTTCTTGCCGATGACGTCGCGCTTCTTGTAGACGAACAGCAAGACGATGAGGAAGATGGCGAACAGCACGCCGAGAATCAGGTCAAGTTGGCGGAACCAGCGGATGACGACGGGGATGAACGCGCCGAACCAGTAGCCCACGAGCACGATGAGCGGCACCCAGATGACCGCGGCAAGCGAGTCCCAGAACAAGAACTCACGCAACGGCATCTTGGTCGCGCCGGCCGCAATCGGGAAAAACACGCGGATGCCGGCCAAAAACCGCGAGACAAAAATGGTCTTGCTGCCATGCTTCTCGAAATGTCTCTCGACCCACTGGAACTTTTCCTGCGGCAACAGGCGCTTGAACAGCGTGCCGCCGCGATGGCCGATGGCATACCCGACGAGGTCGCCGATGATGACGGAATCAACGAGACGAGAATCGCGCCGGACAGCTTCATATAGCCGGCAGCCGCGACCGAGCCGGCAGCCAGCATCACGATCTCTTCCGGAAACGGGAGACCGATGCTGCCGATCAACATGAAGAAGAATATCGCGGCATACGACACCTGTTCAAGATAATTGATGAAAAAGTCGAGGAGTGCCATCTAGGGAGTCGCACGCTTGATGGTTCGCGGGAAGGGAATCGCGTCACGGATGCTCTCGAGCTTGCAGATCCATCGCACGACACGCTCGATGCCCAGACCGAATCCCGAGTGAGGGACGCTGCCATAACGCCGGAGGTCAAGGTACCAGTTGTAATGTTCGACCTTCTCTCCGGACAGTTTCAGTTTCTTAATCAGGATGTTCACGTCGGTCTCGCGCTCGGAACTGCCGATAATCTCGCCGTAACCCTCGGGAGCGAGGACGTCGCAGCACTTGACGACGCGCGCGTCGTCCGGGTCATCCTTCATGTAGAACGCCTTGATCTCCTTCGGATAGCCCGTCACCCACAACGGCTTGTCGTAATGCTTCACTAATGCTTCCTCCTCGATGGTGCGCAAGTCCTTGCCCCACGGGATGTTGATGCCGTCTTTTTTCAGGATTTCGATGGCTTCCGTGTACGTGATTCTCGGGAACGGTCCCTTGATTTTTTCCAAATCGCGATAGTCCCGGCCGAGCAATGCGAGCTCTTCTCTGCAGTGCTTCGCGACGTGCTGGCAGATGGCCGTGAGCAGACCTTGCTCCAACGCAACCAGCCCTTCAAAGTCCTGCCACGCGGTCTCGCCTTCCAAATGCCAATACTCGGTCAAATGACGGTTCGTTTTGCTCGGCTCTGCACGGAAACTCGGCGTGAGCGCCCAGACCTTTTCAAGCGAGAAAATCATTGCCTCAAGATACAATTGAGCGCTTTGGCTCAAGAACACTTCCTCACCGAAATAATCAACGTGAAAGAGCGTCGAGCCGCCTTCGCACGAGCTGCCGGTGATGATGGGAGGAGTCGTCTCGAAATAGCCCTCCTTCGCG
>JACQNB010000062.1 GCA_016203265.1 Candidatus Woesearchaeota archaeon
TCATATAATGCTCCGACTTGCCGTTCACAATGGTTCTTTCGGGCAAGACGGTACATGTTATCCCAATCAATGGGTTTTCTAAAGAAAATAAGCGATGCCGAAATGGTTCTCAGGCTCATTGTTTTGATGGCATGAATGATGATTTCCTCAGGAGTAGGAGTTTTGCCGTAAATGAAGTGCGTTGCTCCTGTCGCGATTTTGACAGGTGATGCCTTGTTGATGAGTTCTTCGTAGCTGGTTCCTCCAAACTTGTTCTCGAACGAGATGGAATAAACACGGGAACCGTTCGCCATTCGTGCGGTTTTCACATAGCCTTGTTTTCGAAGTCTGTAAAGGTAGTATGTTGCTTTCTGGGGGGGTACGCCTAAGTTAGCCACAATGGATCTGAGGGTGTGAACACCTTCAAGACGTTTCAGGAGTGCGGACGTGTTCATAAGTTGAAGGTAGGGATAAAGATATATAAATGTTCCTAAAAATAGCTTTTAAAAGTTAAATGTAGAGGTCAAGATATATAAAGGAAGATTACTTCTTCGCCAAGATCCTGAACAAGTCCGGCTGAATCCTGAGAATGTCCTTGCTGGTCACGAAGCCGACGAACTGTTCGCGCGCGTCCATCACGGGCAAGTGCCGGATGTTGTGCTTGCGCATCTTGAGGATGGCGTCGGCCACGTCCTGTTTTTGGGAAACGAACACGAGCTTCATTTCCATGATGTCGTCGACGTGCGTCGCGGGCGAAAGGTTCTTGCCCACGGCCTTGCGCACGATGTCCTGTTCCGTGATGATGCCCACGACGCCCGGACCGTCCTTGACGAGCAAAGAACCGACGTGCTTCGCAGTCATCAACCGCGCGCACTTCTGCAGCGACGTTCCCGGAGGGACCGTAATCGGATGCTTCGTCATCACTTTCTCGACACGTACGCCTGTTTTCATCTGCAACTGCACCTTCCTTTTGTTCTGCAGGTCCCTCGGCACACACCAGCAGAACGCAAACGTTCTGCGGTGTCGCGTTCGCTATGCTCTGCGACGCCAACCCTGCACTGAGGAATTGCGGTCTGATACGTGTCGTTCTGTCTTAAATAACTATTGGATGCGTTATCCATGCACCAGCACCTCGACATCGGCACCGAAGATGCGTTTCAGGTCCGCGAATATCGGCGCTTTCAGGAACGTACGCAATGGCAGCTGCACTTTCGCGAGCGCGTCTTCGAGCTCATCGTATGAACTGTTTTCCGCAAGTCCTAAGCTTCCGTCGCTCTTCAAAGGAGCTTTCGAGATGGCCTTGGGTTCTGCGTCCACGTCATGCGTGATGAACGCCTTGTCGCCCAAGAGCAGGACTTCGCCGAACTTCGTGCCGTACTTGACGCGGATGCGCGCCTTCGACAGCTCAAGCCCGCGCTTGCGCTGCAGATACTCGACGAGGCTGCGGATGACGTCTGCCGCGTCCTTGCGCACTTCCTCAATCTCGGTCTTCGTCAGTTTGCCCGCGTCGTAGGATTTCTTCGCGGCAACGATCTTTTCGAGCGCGCGATGCAGCCGTGACGGTAGCTTGCCCGTCTGGATGAGGTGGCTGTCGAACGTCTTGAGCACGTCCTGCTCGCTGATGCGTTCCAGCCCTTCCAATGCCAGGATTTCGCGGATGACGCTCACGATGTGGTCGTACGTCTGCACCATGACGTCCTTCTCCTTGATGGCCTCGATCTGCGTGAATAGCTTCTTGATGCGCTTCAGGTATTTGTCCGACAGGTCGTACAATTCGTCGATTTCCTTGCCCGTGATGTCCTTCTTGTCGCCGTGCTCGATGGCCTTTCTGATGTCGATGACCTTCTGCAGCGTGTCCACATCCGCGTCCGTCAACAGTTTCTCTTTCTTGACGAACACTTCGCGCAACACGCCAGGAGTCTCTTTCGGTGCTGGCGGAGGAACGCCGTACAGCATCAGTGCAGCTTGCGACGGCGTCAGGATGCTCCAGAAGAAGTCCTCCACTCCAATCTCTCGCAGTCTGAACTTGACGCGCTCAAGCGCCTGCTCTCCTGACGACAAGTACATATCAATAGCTTCCGGCGATGGCTTGATTCTGCCCATCTTCAACAGCTGCTTCCACGGCATGAAGATGCCGCGGTCGTAGAACGGCACGCCGTCGCGCAACAGCGTGAAGTAGACCGCGTTCGCTTCCCGCAGCCCTTCCCAGAAGTCGGTCAAGAGATACGGTTGGATGTTGATCTTGTTGCGGATGCCGGTGATGTCTCCCGCGTCCATGCCCATGCCAAGGATGATGGAGCGCAATTTGTCGCGCAATTCCGCGCGCGTCATCTTCTTGACGTCCGTGTCGTCCACGACCAGCCAGACGTCGATGTCCGACTGCGACGTTGCCTTGCCCGTGACCATCGAGCCGGCCAAGACATAGGAGACGATGTATTTCTCGAACTTCTTCAGCACCATCTGCTTGTGGACTTCGGCCAGCTTGATCGCGCCCAGCATGCCGCGGTCGAACACGGGCGCGCACATCGCGATCATGTTGAGGATGTCGTATTTCGCGTCGTAGCAGTTCTGCCAGACTTCGGACAAAATCACGACCTGCACGGACAGCTTTTCGTCCGTGTCCTTCGCGTCCTTGACGATGATGGTCGTGAGCTTGTCCTTGAGTTCCTGCTTGCTCATCTTTTGCGAATCAGAATCGTCAATCAAAACGAGCACGTGGACCTTGTCCTTGTCTTCCTTGAAGCGCTTCAGCTCTTCGGCCAAGACTTCCGGAGGCAGGTTCGCCGGCGGCTCCTTCGGCGGCGGAAGCAAGCCAACACCAACGATGTACTTGTCGAACTTTTCAAGGATCTTCTTCTGGAAGCCGTCGATCTTTTCCTTGATTTTCTTCAGTTGTTCCTGGACTTCCGGCGGCAGCTGCGCCAACGGGTCGGGCGCTGCCTGTTTCGGAGTCTCTTTGTCGTACTTCTTGTCTTTATCGTAAGTTTGAGTCTTTTCTTGTTTTTCCATTTTTTCGGTTTTCTTTGCCATGGTCTTCCCTCACATGATGATGGTTTCCAGTCGTGGAATGATGGAA
>JACQNB010000063.1 GCA_016203265.1 Candidatus Woesearchaeota archaeon
CGGTCTTCTGGTTTTTGGTGCTCTTGGAGACGCCTCGCGTGCTCGCGCGCAAGCACTGGAAAACGTGGCCGATGCTCACGGTCGTCATTCCCGCCTATAATGAGGAGGACTGCATTCGCGAAACGATGGAAAGCGTGCTTGCGGCGGACTATCCTCACGAAAAACTGCAGCTCATCGTGGTCAACGACGGCAGCCAGGACAATACTGAACGTGTCGCGAAGGTGGTTGCTGCGGAACACCGGGAAAGGAGCATACAAATCATTACGCAGTCCAATGGCGGCAAGGGAACGGCCTTGAATCGCGGATTAAAGCTCGCGAAAGGCGACTTTTTCGCGACGATGGACTCGGACAGCCGCGTGTTCGCGGACGTGCCGAAGAAGCTCATTTCCTGCTTTACCAAGGATAACATCGCGGCCGTCGTTCCGGCCATGAAAGTGCGCGAGCCCAAGACGTTCCTGCAAAAGCTCCAATGGTATGAGTACAACGTCAACATGTTCTACAAGGATCTGATGGGGCGCGTGGATGCATTGCACGTCATTCCGGGTCCGTTTCCCGTGTATCGTACGGATGTCATCAAGAAGATCGGGGGATTCGCGACGGATGGCAACCTGACGGAAGACCTCGAAATCACTTTGCGGTTGCAAAGCAAACAGTACCGCATTCTGCAGGTGATGGACGCATTTGTAGACACGATTGCTCCATTGACTTTGCGCGAGTTCTATGCGCAACGCAACCGGTGGTTCAAGGGCGCGTTGCTCAACGCGTTTTCGTACCGCAAGCTCGCGTTCAAGCGTGAATACGGCGACTTCGGCATGATTCAGATGCCGACCCTGCTCATTTCGGGCGCGCTTGCGTTGATGCTCATCCTCACGACGATCTTCAACACGCTCAATCCGGTCAAGGATTTTTTCCGGCAGTTGAGCTACGTGAACTTCGACATCATCACGCTCATCAGGACTCTGCAGTGGAACGTCAACGTGTTCGATTTCGATTACGTGACGATGACGCTCATGGTCGTCATGCTGGGCTTGAGCGCGCTGATGTTCTTCCTTGCCCATCGTCTGATGCGGGAGCGCCTGTTGGAGCATGGCCTGTTCACGGCGGGCGTCTTCATGCTCATCTATTATTTGCTGCTCGGCGTGGTCTGGGCGGGCGTCGCGGTTGAGTTGGCGTTCGGCAAACGCCAGAGGTGGTGACATGCGGGAACTTCGCACCTCGCGGTACATCGCGGCAGGCGTCATCACGGCCATCATTTTTCTCTTAGGCATCATGCTCGGGTTCGTCATCGAAGGCAAGCGCGTCACGACCGTCACCGACCTGTTCCAGGAGCAGCGCGCAGAATTCTCGAGCTCGCAACTGCAGTACTCCTATGTCTCATCACTCCAATCCCAGGCGTCGTGTCCGGCCATCTACAGCATTTTCTTCAACAACCTGAAGAATCTTGACCTTACGGCGCAGCGTCTTGAGGATTATGTCAAGGACAGCAAGATCAATGACGCGAGTTTCACCGTGCTCAAGCGCGAATACACCATCGAACAATTGAGGTACTGGCTGCTGAGCAAGCAGGCCCGTGACGTCTGTCAGGATGACTTGGTGCGTGTCCTCTATTTCTTCTCGGTGGATGACGAGTGCGCGCAGTGCAATGACCAGGCGTTCGTGCTCGACTATCTGAAGAAACTGTTCGGCCAGAAGCTCCTTATCTTCTCCATTGATGCCACGTTCGAGCAGGAGCCGATGGTGAAGCTATTGAAGCAACAATACAACATCACGCAATACCCGACGTTGATCCTGGAAGACCAGAAGATTGACGTGTTTTCTTCCCGCGAAGACCTTCTTGCCAACATTTGCGGGCGTCTTCGCGAGCCCATCGAGGCATGCGCAAGCTAGCGTTCCTGCTGTTGCTTGCGGGCACGATGTTGCGTCTCGTGTTTCATCTGCTTGATCGCGCGATTGGCTGGGACGCGTCAGTCTACCTCGGCATGGCCAAAGCCATAGCTTCCTTCGGCGCGCAGGGCTTGTGGGAACCGTTGCGTCCACTCGTTTGGCCGTTGTTGTTGGTGCCGTTCCATTGGTTGCACATTCCGCTCATTCCGGCTGCGCACGCGTTGCAGTTGCTCATCGGGATTGGCGTGGTGTGGCTTGTCTGGGACATCGCAAGAGCGTCCTTCGGCGAGCGTGCCGGCATCTGGGCGCTGGCGTTCGTCGCGCTCTCGCCATTGCTCGCGTTCTATGAGCATCAACTGCTCACGGAGCAACCTGCCGTCTTTTTCGCGCTGCTTGCCGTTTGGTTGTTGCAACGCTCTTTTTTCGTTGGCGCCGGCATTGCCGCAAGTCTGTCGTTCCTGACGAAATTCCCGATGGGGCTCGTGCTTATCGCCATTGTGCTGGCGTTGTGGTCGAGAAAACAGTGGGCGCAAAGCGTCTTGTTCGGCGCTGGCTGGGCCATTCCGGTCACGTTGTTTCTGGGGCTGAATTGGGTGCTCTACCAAAATCCCGTGGCGGCCGTCATCGCCGCGAATGACGTCATCAAGACGTCAGGCTTGTGGCTGTATCAGGAAGGGCTCTTGTTCTACGCGCGCGAACTCGTGTTCGAGAACCTGTTTTTGGTGTTTGCCATTCCAGGATTGCTGGTGGCGTGGCGCAGAAACAGGACTGTGCTTGTTGTCGGCGTATTCGTGTTCGCCTATCTCGTGACCTTGCCGCACAAGGAAGTGCGTTTCTTGCCCTTGGTGTTGCCGTTCGTCTGCATCCTTGCCGCGGCAGGTTGGACTCAGTTACGGTCCTCGCGTTTCAAGAAAGCATTGACGCTCATCACGTTGCTTCTCGTGTCGGTGTGGAGCGTGCAGATGCTCCGCGCGGGAACGTATGATGCTGTGTACGAGAACCTGCCGGATGGCGCGCAGAACGCAATCTTCGCGAATGTCGCCAAGGGCGAACGCGTCATCACGACCGACCCGCGCGTGACGCTGTTCACGGACGCACATCTCGAACTGCTCTATTATCCCTTGTTTCCGGACAACCTGACGTTAGGTATTGACGTGCTCGAGAAGGGCGACACGCTGTACTTCAATCCGTGCGATGTGCCGTGCGCACCAACGGCAAGCGTCTGTCAGCAAAATCTTGTCGCGTTCGAACGGCTGCTCAACATGACGTGGCATCGCGAAGAAACAATCTACCGCGGCGAGTGCTCCTACAGCAGATTCACTCGCTCTTGAGCTTGAGCAGGTCGCCGATCGTGATTGCGGTCGATGGGCTTTTTGTCGTGCTGAGGGTGATGGGTGCGGTTTCTTCAACGAGGGTGATGTGAAGTGCCTTCTCGAGTTTGCGCGCCAATTCGAGCGACGGCTCTTGTTTGCCGGTTTCGATGTGCTGCAGCACGCTTTGGTGTTCGCTGATGCGCAAGGCAAAGTCCTTCTGCGCAAGCCCTTGCTGTTCGCGTGCGCGCTTGACTCTTGTTCCCGCGTCATCCACAATCGAAAGGAGGGGTTCTGCGGCCCTGTGCGCGACGTTTGGTGCCTGTCGAGGCGCATCCAGCTTGTTGCCGAAAGACGCGCACGTGGCGCAGACCTGCATGGTGACGCCTTCAACGATGGCTTTGCCGGTTGCGGGCTTGCCGCACATCTCGCACTGCATGGGTGTGCCTTTGGTTTCGGCTATTTATAGTTTCTGCACTCAAAGGACTTCTCCTGAATAGTAACATCAATTTAAAAAGCATTTTGGGCTGAACTCGACGATGGCTGATGTCTTGCAGAGCTTTGTCCAAAGTAGCCTTTCCAAGGGCATGCCGCAGGCAGAGCTTGAACAGACGCTCATCAAGGCAGGCTGGCCCAAGGATATCGTGCTCAAGTACCTCCATAAGGGCACCGAGCCGATCACTCCGTCAAAAAACGCGCAGATTCGCGCACAAGGGGTCTCCAAGTCGTTCGACGGCAAACGCGTGTTGGATAACGTCAATCTCGAGATCGTACAGGGGGAGATTTTCGGCATCATCGGCCAGTCAGGCTCGGGCAAGACGACATTATTGCAAATCATCGCCGGCCTGACGCAGCCCGAACAAGGGGATGTTGTCGTGTTCCTGCCGTCCGGCCCGCAGTCCGTGCGCCAATCTCCGGAGGCGATGCGTTCGTTCATCGGCTATGCCGCACAGCAGCCATCGCTCTATCCTGATTTGACGGTCGAAGAGAACCTGTCCCATTTCGGGCAGGTGTTCGGGCTTTCCGAGCGCGCGGCAAAGCAGAAGGCAGCCTCGTTGCTGAAACTTGTCGGTCTGGCAGACTCGAAAGCCGTTCGCGCGGGCAACCTATCCGGCGGAATGCAGAAACGGCTCGACATCGCCTGTGCCTTGGTGCACGACCCGAAACTGCTGCTGATGGACGAGCCGGTGGCTGACCTTGACGTCGTATTGCGTACGCATCTCTGGGACGTTTTGCGTTCCATCAACAAGCAAGGCACCACGATTGTCATCGCGTCGCACTTCCTTGCGGACCTGGAGAGTTTCTGCGACCGCATCGGCATCATGCGCAACGGAAGAGTCGCGGAAACCGGCACGCCGGACGAGTTGCGCGTCATCTACTCGCGCAACCAGGAAGTGAGAGTGGAGTTGGGCTCGCATGCGTATGATGAACTGCTCGCGTCGCTGAAACGCCAAAATATTGATGTCGCGAAAACCATCAAGGAAACGGGTGCCATCAAGATCCAGACGAGCCAACCGACGTCAGTCGTTGAATCCATCGTGCAGTTCAGCAAGCAGCGCAAGGACGCCTTGCTGCATCTGGAAGTCGGCCGTCCGTCAGTCCGTGAACTGTTCGAGGAGCTGTTCACATGAATCCTGTCCTGCTCTTGGCGAAGAACCATGTGCGCACGCTCGTGCGTTCGCGCGCGACCGTGCTCACCGTCCTTGCGGTTCCGCTCATCCTGTTGCTCATCGCGGGGTTCGTGTTTGACACGAATAGCCTGAACCGCGTCCGTGTCGGCGTCTGGTCTTCATCTGCGAGCGAATTGAGCGAGTCCATCATCAGCACCATCCAGCAGGAATCCGTGACCGTTCACCAGTATGATACACAAGAGGAATGCGTTGACGCGGTCAAGCAGGGGGACCAGCAGGCGTGCTTGGCGTTCGTTGGCACGTTTGCCCGCGGCGCGTCCAACACGCTCAATCTCTACATCGACCCTTCGCGCACCACGTTGATGTACCCGTTGCTGCAGTCGTTGGAATCCGCGCTCGCCATCCGTTCGGACGAGCTTGGCAAAGACTTGGCGACGTCCGTCGTTACCGCGCTTCAGGCCATCCGCGAGACCGTCGAGCTCAGGAAAGGCAGCATCGTCACGCTCACCACCAGCATCAACGGCGCGGGCCATAGCATTGGTCAGCTCGCGACATCCATCACCCCGGCGAACGTGTCGCTTAACGCATCGTTAGCCAGCGAGGTCGTCGCGGCCGGCGCATCGCACACCCAACAGGTGGACCAGTTCCTGAACGCAACGGCCGCACTCGCGGAAGACTTAGCCGACCAGCTGGAAGCCGTTGATTTTGCGCTCAACGCGAGCACGTTGAGCAACACGTCCAAGCAATCATTGCGTTCGCAGGTCGCGAATGCTTCCGCGTTCGTGGATGATCTGGTTGACGAGGCCAACGTGACGACAGCTGATCTCGCCGTCGTGAACTTGACCGGTACCTTGGAGGGCATCGCCGCAAAGCTTGCCGCGACGAAAGCGCAAATCGACGCGGTCGCGGCCGTGCAAGGCTCATTAGCCGCGAACTTGCACGCGGTCAAGAGCAAGCTCGACGCGTCCTTGCTCACGGTCGCGGAACTGCAGAAGGGCTTCAATGACATCACGGCCGCCCTTGAGGGCGTCACCGTGACCGACCCGGACGCGATTGCCGCGCCCGTGAAGACCGTCATCCTGCCCGTGACGAGCGAGACGAACTATCGCACGTACGCGTTCCCGTTCCTGATGGTCATCGTCCTGCTCTTTTCCGGACTGCTCGTGCCGCCGTTGCTGATGCTTGCGGAACAGTCGTCGCCAGCCGCGTTGCGCGTCTCCCTGCTCCCCATCAAGCCCATCGTAAAACTGCAGGCGTTCTTTCTCGCGAGCTTGGCCATTCTTGGCGCGCAATCAGTCTTGATGCTTATCGTCGCAGGACTGTTCTTGCAGGTCTTCGTTGGATTGTTGCCGGCGTTGCTCGTGCTGCTCGTCATTTCTGCCGTCATGACGCTCATCGGCATGCTGGTGGGGCTGTTGGTGTCGCGCGAACTGCTCGCGGTGCTGACGTCCATCCTGATCGGCGTCGTCTTGCTGGTGCTCTCCGATTTCATCATTCCCTTGGACACGTTGCCGAGGTGGTTCTCGGCGTTGGCGCAATTGAACCCGGCAGTCATCGGCGGGGAAGCCATCCGAAGCTCGCTGCTGTTCGGCGATTGGGGTAGCCTGTTGAGCGTCGGCGCGCTCATCATCGTCGCGGGCGTGCTCGCCGTCGTCCTGCTCGTGGTCGGTCACGCGCTGCCACGCAAGCAGGTGCGTTGAACGTCGCCTTTGGGAGCGCGAGTGCCTAGGCCAGCGAGTCCAGCAGGGTTACGTTTCCTGCGAGCGAAGGAACCAGAAACGGCACGAGCGCGAGACTTTCAACGCACCCCAAGCGCTAGGTTTTTAAACGCCTTCACGTCGGAATTCCCATGCTCAAGCTCTTCAACACACTCTCGCGCAAGAAGGAGACGTTCAAGCCCATCACGCCGGGTTTCGTGACGCTCTACACGTGCGGACCGACGGTGTACAATTACGCGCACATCGGCAACCTGCGCACCTACCTTTTCGAGGACATCCTGAAGCGCGTGCTGTTGTACAACAGTCTACGCGTGCAGCACGTCATGAACATCACGGACGTCGGGCACCTCACGTCGGATGCAGACACCGGGGAAGAAAAGATGGAACTTGCCTCGCGCAGGGAGGGCAAGACAGCCTGGCAGATTGCCGACTTTTACGCGCAGGAATTCAAGAAGGACATCGAGCGGTTGCACATCCTTCCGCCGAATGTCTGGTGCAAGGCAACGGATCACATCAAGGAACAAGTTGCGTTGGTCAAACAACTGGAAGCGAAAGGGTACTCGTACGTCATCCCTGCCGACGGTGTCTATTTTGACACGAGCAAGTTCAAGGATTATGGCACGATGGCGAAATTAGACATTGAAGGGCTCAAAGCGGGTGCGCGTGTCGAACTCTCGGCAGGAAAACGCAACCCGACCGATTTTGCGTTGTGGAAGTTCTCGCCAAAGGACCAGAAACGCCAGATGGAGTGGCCGAGCCCGTGGGGGACTGGATTTCCGGGCTGGCACATCGAGTGCAGTGCGATGAGTAGGGCGCATCTCGGCGACCATTTTGACATTCATTGCGGCGGCATCGATCACATCCAAGTGCACCACACGAACGAAATCGCGCAGACCGAGGCCGTGACCGGCAAGAAATGGGTCAATTGGTGGATGCACGGCGAATTCCTCATCCTTGATAAGGGCAAGATGTCGAAGAGTGCAGGCGAATTCCTCACGTTACAAAGCGTGATCGACCGCGGCTACGATCCGGTCGTGTATCGCTATTTCACGCTCAACGCGCAGTATCGCAGCAAGCTCAACTTTTCGTGGGAAGCGCTTGACGGCGCAAAACACGCGTGGCACAATCTGCAGGAGAAAATCAAGGAATTCCGTTCGCATCACACCACGAAAGAAAGCAGTTCGTCACAAAAGCACAAGGACGCGTTCCTTGACGCAATCAATGATGATTTGAACATGCCTGTCGCGTTGAGCGTGCTCTGGGCGGTCGTGAAGGATGAGACGTTAGGCACCCATGAACGATTGCATTTGCTCGAGGATTTTGATCGCGTATTTGGTCTTGGTATTGCAGAAGTCGCGGCGGCGCAAGCCGTGCCGTTGGAACCTCATTTGAAGGCGTTGGTTGACGAGCGCGCAAAGGCGCGCAAGAGCCGAGATTTCACGCGTTCGGACGTGTTGCGCAAGCAACTGCTCGAGCACGGCATTATTGTCGAGGACTCGCCTGACGGCCAGGTCTGGAAGCGCGTATGAACCCTTTCGAAGAACGGTATCATAAGCTCGGGCACACGCTCGCTCCCGTCAGCCTGAAACAATGCATTCGCGTGAACACGCTCGTGACGACGCCTGACGCGCTCAAGCAGCGTCTTGAAGCGAAAGGCGTGCAACTCACCAAGATTCAGTTCGCGGAAAACGGCTTTTGGATTGACAAGTCCCATTTCGCGATTGGCGCGTCCATCGAGTATTTGCGCGGGATGTTGACGCCACAGGAAGCCGCAGCACAACTTCCGGTCGCGGTGCTTGCGCCGAAGCCGGACGAACGCGTGCTGGACATGGCTGCCGCCCCCGGCGTGAAAACGTCTCAGATCGCGGCATGCATGAAGAACAAGGGCGAACTCGTCGCGATCGAGAAGAACAACTTGCGTGTGCCTGCCTTGAAGTCAAACCTGGAACGTCTGGGGGTCACCAATGTCATCGCGTTCAACACGGACGCATCGAAGCTTATCGAATGGGGGCTTTCGTTCGACAAGGTGCTCTTGGACGCGCCGTGCATGGGCAACTACACGCAGCGCGACTGGCTGCAAAAGCATGACCTGTTCGAACTGCAGCGCAACACGAAGACGCAGCAGGAATTGATTCGCGCGGCCATCCTCATGACAAAACCAGGAGGCACCATCGTCTATTCCACGTGCTCGTTGGAGCCGGAAGAGGACGAATACATCATTGATTGGGCATTGAGGCAGTTCCCGGTCAGATGCGTTTCAACCGGGCTTTCGGTTGGCGTGCCCGGTCTGACCAATCCGCTGGGCAGGCGACTGCACAAGGACATCGGTCACTGCCGTCGCATCTGGCCCGGACAGACGGAAGGGTTCTTCATCGCGAAGCTGGTGAAACAATGATTGACGAATTCATCGCATACTTCACCGACAAGGAACTGGTTGATACCGAGCACATCTACCAGCTCGGCACGGAGTGGTATTTGGTGCCGCACGACCTGTTCACGCTGGGCAAAAACCAGCCGCGGCAGCCGGTGTTTGTGGGCACGTTCCTGGGCAAACAGCACGGCGAACGTTTCGCTCCGGGCATCGCGTTGCTCGAGCTCTTGGCGCCGCACGCGGCAAAAATCGAAGTGTCGGAGAAGGCGGCATGGCTGTTCGTGTGCGGCAAGGACGTGCTGCAGCCGAGCATCGTGTCGGCTCCGCACGCCATCAAACTGCATCAGCGCGTCCTCGTGATGTGCAAGAACGAAGTCATCGGTATCGGCAAGGTGATGGGGCCGTTGACCGAGCAGAAGACGGTCGTCAAGAACGTGTTTGACATCGGCGATTTCTTGCGTCGGGAACGACCTAGAACACGGCGCTGATACTGACAGGCTGCCCTTCTTTCTGCTTTTCGACCACGATCTGTTCCGCGCACACGGTTGATTTCAAATCCGCGAGCGCGTGTTCCGCGTTCGGCAACGTCGCCGTGATGATGAGCTTCTTGATGGGAGTCTTCATCGACAGTTTTTGTTCGGACTTGACCTTGCGGATCTGCGTCAACGCTTCCACGATGAGGTCGCCGAGATGCTCTGCAGTCGGGTCGCGTTGCATCGCCGTTGGCCAGTCCGCGTGATGGATGCTGTCGAGCTTGTGCCAGCGCTTGAACTGTTGGCTGAACAATTCTTCAGTGATGAACGGCGTGAACACGGACACCATGCGCAGGAACGTCCAGAGGCACGTGTGCAACGTCATTTGTGCGGACGCCTTGTCTTCTGCGGTTTTCGGCTCGTACAGCCTGCCTTTGCACAGTTCAAGGTAGTTGTCGCAGAAGTCATGCCAGAAGAACTGC
>JACQNB010000067.1 GCA_016203265.1 Candidatus Woesearchaeota archaeon
GACGTGAAGACGTAGTGCCGATTGCGGATGGGAGCGACCGCCAACAGCTCGGTTCCCGGCAACGATTTCATGATGCCGCCGGTTGCGGGATTGAGCATGGTGTTGCTGTCAATGCGAACGACCGGATTCACGCGCAGTACAGCGGACGTCGAACCTTGTTCCAACCGGTTCGAGAGGAGGAGCGAGAGCAAAATAAGGATAAGGATGCCAAGAACTACCATCACGACGCGCTTCGTATTCACCATCTTTTTCAGAAGGGCATGACGAAGAGGGGTTTAAATAGGTTGTGCTGGAAGAAAACGTTATTTTGCCCTGAGTTTCTTCCGCTTGACAGACTCAGCCTCTTGCAGGTAGTTCTCGGGGCTGACGATTTCCTCACTTGACGCAATTTCGAGCTGTTTTCGCGCAGCGCCAGCAATGGAACCGCCTTTTCTTGCGGCATTCTTGTTCTCGACAAATCCTTGCGCGTCCTTGCTTTTCGCGATTTTCGTGGTTGACGCTTCTCCGAGCATGGTGAAGATTAATTCCAGATCATCCATGTGGTCGCGAAGGTTCTCCTTGCGCAACCGCTTGAATTGCTTATACTCATCAACCGTCTTTCCGAACGTGGCCTTGCTGATCTCATTGGTCAGGATGGCATATTCTTTGTCTTCATTGACATCGCGTTTCTTCCATTCATTCGTGAGTTCCTGACGCACGACGATGCCTCTCACTCGTTTCTCAATCCATTCGTCAGAATACCCCTTTGCGCGATACAATTCCTTCATCCGTGCTTGCGCGAGCTCAGGATCCTGTATCTCTTCAACACGCTCATAGCCTACTTGGGCAAGCCACTGTTTGAATGGCTCTGCTTTCGGTGAGGGAATCGACTGAATGATGCGGAACATGTTTTTCGTCGACGCGCAGTCAGTTTCGTACCGTTTGCCGTCAGACGACTGCAGTTTCAGTTGTAAACAACATGTTAACAACTGACTCTCTCTTCCTTTGAGAACTCCCCAATATTGCCTTGGAGCTGGACTGTCCGTCAACGCCGCAACAACATCAACAACCGAAAAATACCACTTGTTTTTGTGCCAAATTCGGCGTATCTTCTTGTCCTGGAAGACAATGAGCGCGTGCGGTTCATCCATTGCAGGAACACAGAATGCCCTACTTAAATACTTCACGCATGCATGTCCACTGTCGAGTGCAGTAATTACTTCTTTTCTTCCGCTTTCGGTTCTTCCTTCTTCTCCTCTTTCGGCGGAGCCAAAGGTGTCGAACCTTCCTTCAACACTTTGAGGTTGACCTGCGAGATCTTGGGATGGATGGTGTTGCCGCAGACGGTCTTGCGGTGCTTGATGCCGTTTGCCGTCTTCTTCAGGCCCACGCCCGCAACTGCCAAAATGCGTTTTCTCGCGACGCCAGGGACGTCCCAGCGCATCGGGAAGCCGCAATAGTCACTTCCGCCCATCACTTCGAATTCGTAGCCCGCGTAACCGATGGTTTCGCCCTTGACGTGGTCCTTGATCTTTTTTCCCAGCAAGTGCTTGAAATCGTTGTCTGCAATGTCCTTCATGATGGATTTTCCGTCCTTCATTCCGAATACCAACTTAGGCATGTTGTGTTCCCCCGAGTCCGATTGTTGCACGGATTCAGCTTAGATGACGTGATTTCCTGAAGGGGATTTATAAAGGTTTGCCTAGCTCCGATAGAATGAATGCATAAAGTCATGCAGTTTCTTCTGCAGTTCATGTTCCTTGCCAGGGGCAGGAACGATTTTTTTGAATCGTTCAAGAAGCGCTTCTTTTGAAACAGAGTCTGGCGTTGCCATACAATGAATATCATCGAAATCATGAGGCCTTCCCGCAAGCGCCTTTGTCAAAACGAAATCCGCATCATCAATACGATAAACGTCAAGATGCTTGAACGTCAATGGTAGTTTCTTGGCGTGCGCATCATACGAGGGATATTTGTAGTGCGTAAATTCTCCCCCTGGAAGAAAATCTATGGCTGCTTTCTTTTTCCAAATGACCTGTGCGGCCGCCGTCGTCACCGCGTTAAAATCCTGATACGAAAGGAAAAAGTCAAGATCTTTTGAATCGTCTCGTTTACCCTCCAACGTAACGACCGTGCCTCCGATACAATACAGTTTAATCTTGCGCTGAATACCCGTAAGCTCTTCATCAATGCCGTGCAGGACATCAATGACGTCTTGTCGTGTGAACCTTTTCATGCTCATCAGAAAGATACAGCCTCAGCCAACCATCCATTTCCTCATCGGTGAAGAATCCTACAATATGCCATTTGTCCGCGATGGGATCCGATTGCTTTTCAAATATTCTTTTTCCGAAATCAGGCAAGTTTGGGTTCAAATAACACGGCGCATCATAGTGTGCAAACAGCCTTGAAGCAAGAGCGTAAAGCGGGGCGGGATTCCCGAGACCAGTCCTTTCCAATGATTTTGCCGTCACTTCAGCAAGATATCCCATACGCTGAGCAACACCTTCCTGTTGCGCGCGGAGCGCCAATGGATCTAACGCAAACGGAACCTGAGCAAGATCAATCTGAAGATATTTCAGCGCATGCGTATCTTCAGGATTCTTCACCGTGGCGAGTACATCATCAATAAAAGCCATAGGATGAAGTGCATTTTATGACTTATAAAACTATCGCTCATATGTTTTCGCGGCGTCAGTAAACCCGTTCACTTCCATTGCGGTCTTGCCCGGGAACGATTCGAACTTTACTTTTCTGTCTTCGAACATCTGGACAAGCGCGACGCCCTGCACGGATGTGCCGCCGAACGCCTTCCCGATCTTGGCGAACGTCACACGGTCCCACATCTGACCATCGACCGTTCGATAATCAAACGACACGAGTTCGTACTTGACAAGGCCGTCGCTTGCGTCGATGTCCTTCGGATCAGGAGCATTGCCCTTGACCGCGAACTGCGCGGGCTCGCCCGCATAATTCCCCATCGAAACGATGATGAGCGACGGCTCGATGCCATCGTACGCAAACGCAAGATGCGTGTTCCAGTAGCCGTAATGGTCGTCGCGATCGAACACGCCGGCATAGCCGTTCGTGTCCTCCACAAACCAGTTGCCGACGAGTTTTCCATCAATGTCATAATCAATCTTGCCGCCGCGCGGCTCTGCCTGCCGGACATTCTTTTCCAGCAGCTGCGTTCGGACCGGCTCGGCAAACGCGTCGAACATGTCGACGTTGTGCAGCTTCCACGGCTCGCCGATGTACGATTCAGGCACGACAAATCCCGGCAACGTGATGTCGTCGTTGTGCACGGAAAAGTCGAAACCCGGCGCGCTACCGATGACTTCGCCCGCCTTCACCTCGACGGGTTTCCTGGTTTCCACGGCCGTGCGTAATTTCTCCGACAGCTGGTTGACGTGGATGTAGATCGTGTACAATGAACAGGTGTGGTGGATGACGATGCGGTAGTCGCCAACGGAACTCGATTGATAGACTTGGGACATCGCTTCCAGGCTCGTCACGACGCCATCAGCCGGAGCGTACACCGGGACGAACTCGGACACGTCCTCGCGCGAGCCCGGCGTCGTCCACGTGTTTGCGTAGTAATAGCCGTGGTCGATGGGCGTCACGTGGCCGCCAATCATTAATCCGATGGGCTCGATGAGTTCGATATCCTCGATATTCATGGGAGGAGCAGTAAATTGCACCGTGCCAGTCCCTTTGCAACCACTTACGGTCTGCGGTCCTCGATCATCCGGCCTCGGCGGGAAGATGGTACGGCACAGGTCAGAATACGTGCCGCGGCAGTAGGATTCGCATCTCGGCCGCTCAGTCTCGCAGTACGCGATGCATTGCTCTCTTCCCGAACATAACGTGCCGAGCTTTTCGACTGCTTCGTTGGCTTGCGGTGATGACGGTTGATTTTGAGACGTCGGAGACTGCGTTACCGGTGTGCATGCGACGAGAAAAACGAGCGCGAGCATCAACAGCCTCTTTTGCATGAACGGCGAGAAGAGTTCACGTATAAGAATGTTGCTCAATTCATCAACTTCAGATGTCCAGTAATCGCGTCAATTCTCTTGTCTTCATGCGGACCGATAGCCAGACAAGTTATCGTGCCGGGATCGACGTGCGTGTGGCCCGCGTCCGTGATGACCGCCACAATTAAACCCGCTCGTTTTGCCTTCTCTTCATACACGGTGAGTTCGGCCAAGTCCTTGACTTTCAAGACTGATTTCTTCATGCCCTGCTCGCGCCACTGGTTCACGTCTTCGGCATCCGAGAGCGTGACTGCATCAACGGCCGCGTGCGCGACCTGCGCAGACATCTTTCCTTTCGAGAGCTTCAGGTCATCACGCACGAGAATGACCTGCTTGTAGTCGGGCATGCGGGAATCAAAGAATGGACATTATATTAAGGTTGCTCTGCGTGATACGTCGCGCAGACGGTTTCGCCGTGAATCTTCTCGATCCTGTCCGCGACTTCGATGCGTCGCATCTCGCGCTTTTCGTACGCCCTGCGCGTTTTGGGAGGCGTGGCATAGAACGTCCTTTCGTCGCCGCACACCACATACGCATCAATCGTGTCTCCCGCCTCGATGCGGCATTTCCCGTTGAACTGAATCTTGCGGAGCACCGGATGTCCGGCGACTTCCAATTCTGCGCGATGCACGCGTTGCTGGATTTCCGGCATCGGCACGCCGAACTGATACTGCATGACGTCTTGCGGGAGCGCAACGGTCTTGAGTTCGTTGAAGTAGACTGCCTGCAGCACCTTGCACGCCACTTTCACCGTGACGTCCTTGCGAGAAACGCCGCCGTGCAACTGATACCTGAGTTCGCGCTCCGCGACCGCGGGGTCCACGGGAGTGAATTCGGTCATTTCTTCGGCTCCACGACCTTCCATGCGGTCACGGCAGGATCGGCGAGCTCGTACGCGAGCGTGAATCGCGTCAAGGGAGCTTTCGCGTTCAGCTTCGCAAGGATGCTTTCGGCATCCAAGCGCGCTATCGGATTGTCCGAAAGCGCGCGCTCGTCGATGACGACATAGATATCAGGAACGGGACACGCGGAATACGCCGCAGGATCGGACAATGAACTGATGAACGCGTCCGGGCACGCGAGCATGCGCAGGATTTCGACGGCCTCCAGTTCAGAATGCGTCTCGTAGACGTTGCTCAACCAGTACTGTTCCGCGCTGTTCGCGTCGGCCCACGACAAACTTGCGCCGCGCTCTTCCGCGTACGAGGTCGCGCAGTCGACGGCTGCCGCGTCCTTGCCGTTGCGGATGGCGCTGACGGCATAGACTGCCGCGGCGGCGACCAGCAGGACGAGCAAGACCGCGACCCACTTGCCCAGTCCTTTCGGCGTGTCGTCATAGACGGGAGTTGCGGGCTCAGGTGATTCTTTCTTGTGTTCCGCGACCTTGAGTTCGTGGCGTTCCACTTTTCGCGGTTCGGGCTTGGTTTCCACCCTGCGGGGTTGGGGCTTGACCGCGACGAGTTTCGGCTCGACTTTCTTCGGCTGCGGCCGTTCTATCTTCTTGACCGGCTCAATCGCGATCTTCTTGGGAGTGGGCTTCTTGGCGGGCTCGATCTTGATTTCTTTCTTAAGCTCAGGCTTGACCTCGACTTTCTTGGGCTCTGCCTTGATTTCGACCTTCTTGATTTCAGGTTTCAGTTCAGGTTTCTTGACCGGTTCGATGACGACGCCAGGTTTCGCCTCAACGGGCTTCGCAGGAGCGTCGTCCGAAAGCTCGCGCCGGATCAGGTCATTGAAGTCATCATCGAGCGAAGCCTCGTTCTTGGGCTCAGAATCGTCAATCAAGGGTTTTCGTTTCTCTGCCATGCTCACCACTTTCTCACTCTGGCGTCGAAGAGGAGCATTTAAAAGGATTATGGTGCTTCAGTAGAGTCTCAGGGTGCTGACATGAACTTCGGAAAGCTCGGAAATATCGAAACGGCCGATGAATACCTCAACATCGCGTTCCGGCAGGCGAAAGCCCACGCAGCGGAAGCCATGAAGAAAATCACCGGCAGCTCGTTCCAACGCCTGCAGCGCAAGGAGCTGGACTCCATCAACGTCGTCCACACCGCGCTCGTGAAGCACTTCACGACCATCCTTGTCTCATTCCCGTCCATTCCCGACTTGGACCCGTTCTATCGCGAACTCATCAGGTGCGTCGTGGACGTCGCGCAAGTGCGCCAGAGCCTGGGCGGCGTCAACTGGGCCGTGCACCGGATCCAGGAAATCTTCCACGAATACCACCAAAAGCTCAAAAGCAGCGCGGACGAAAACGCGTTACTGCGCCACAAGCGCGCGTACTACGGCAGGATCTCGAGCGTCGTGAAACGGTTGAAGACCGATTTCGTGTTCCTGAACGAAGCGCGCCGACAGATGAAGGAACTGCCGTCGTTCAAGACGTCCGTCCCCACCATCGTGATCGCGGGACTGCCGAACGTGGGCAAAAGCACGCTGCTGAAGGCGCTGACCGGAAGCGCTCCCGCGATCGCGGATTACCCGTTCACGACCAAGAGCATGATGCTCGGGTATCGCACCGTTGACGGCAAGAAGTGGCAGGTCATCGACACGCCCGGATTGCTTGACCGACCGTTGGCAAAACGCAACAGCATCGAGAAGCAGGCCGCGCTCGCGCTGAAGCATCTGGCGACGGTCGTCGTGTTCGTGATGGACCCCACGGAAGCCTGCGGCTATCCGCTGTCGGAACAGAAAAACTTGCTGAAGGAAGTCGCGAAGTCGCTCGAAGTTCCCGTCATCATCGCGTTGAACAAGGCAGACGTCGCGACCGAAGCGCAACTGCACGCCGCCACGGAACGAAGCCAGCATGTCATTCCGATTTCCGCAAAGAAGGAAGAAAACATCAAGGAACTTTCTGATTTGATCGCGAAGAACATACCTGAAGTCAAGGCCAAGTCATAGGCGTCGCGTGCTCTTCTCATCTCTGACTCAAAACGCAATCGTCTTCTTTTCCAGCTTGTTGGCGATGTACCAGAGGAACAGCCCCAACAAGATATAGGCGATGGTCAACGCCTGCACTTTCGGGACTGCCTGGTCGACGTACACGGTGAGCAGCGTGATCGCTTCCGGACTGATGATGGTCAGGAACGCGGTCTTGCCGAACAGCGAGAACAGGACGCCGATAAACCCCGGGATGAGCGTGACCTTGCTCAAGGCGCGCAAGGCCCTCGCGAGCGTGCCCTTCTGCATGATGTAGCCCATGAAGCTACCAAGGATAAGCACGACGGCGATTGTGAGGATCTTCGGCGACGTGTTGCCCGGCAACGCGAGGAAGTAGAGGAACGGAAAAAGCAGGGTGAGCCCGATGACGTAGACGACACCCAGCAGCCACTCGAACACCAGGCCTCCCACGAACGCGTGCAGACGGCTCGGGCCCCTTTTTGCCATACATGACCGGAGTGACCGAAGGTTTAAAAAGATTGTTCTCTGCCGGACAGTGCATGGTGATGCAGGATCTGGCCGTATTCATAGGCGCGTCCGTCGCGCTCGTGATTTTCGGCTCCCTGCTCGTCCGCACCATCCTCAAGCTCGCGCAATTCCTGCGCTTGAGCGAATTCGTCGTCGCATTCCTCATCCTGGCCATCGCGACGTCCTTGCCCGAGCTCTTCGTCGGCATCCAGTCGGCATTGGCCGGCACGCCCGAGATTTCGCTCGGGAACGTCATCGGCAGCAACATCATCGACTTGTCGCTCATCGGCGGCATCATCATCCTGCTCGCGCGCGGCGTGACCATCACGGAACGGCTCGTACGCAGAGATGTCTGGATGATGGTCCTGATCGCGACGATTCCCATCATTCTGATGACGGTCGGCAAGGGACTGTCGC
This sequence comes from Candidatus Woesearchaeota archaeon, assembly GCA_016203265.1. Lineage (GTDB taxonomy): Archaea > Nanobdellota > Nanobdellia > Woesearchaeales > ARS49 > DSQK01. The sequence continues at coordinate 7,836 of JACQNB010000067.1, forward strand.
AGTTCGACGGGCTCATCCTGCTCGCGGCGTATGCGGGCTACCTGTCGTGGCTGTACTTCGAGCGCCGAGGAACGGCAGTCTACCAAGACCACGTCAAACGATGGGAAGCAGTCTTCAACACGCTCCTTTTTGTCGCGTGCGGATTCGTGCTTTACTTCACCGCGAAACTCATCGTCAGTTCCGGAGAACGATTGGCGCTCAGTTTGGGACTGCCCGACATTTTTGTGGGGCTCATCTTCGTCGCATTGGGCACGGCGATGCCTGAACTCGTGTTCGGCACGCGTGCCGTGCTGTCAAAGCATCCGCAACTGGCAGTGGGAGACTTGGTCGGGGCCGTCATCGTGAATTCATTGTTGGTCACGGGCGTGACCGCATTGATCACTCCCATCACGACCAGCCTGATGCTGTTCTTCACGAGCGCCGTCTTTCTGTTGTTCCTGGTCATTCTGTTCGCGACGATGGCCAGCCGGAAATCCGGATTCACGTGGGAAGAAGGCATCGTGCTCATCCTGTTCTACGTGCTGTTCCTCATCATCGAACTGAATGTGCAGGAGTTCCTCGCGTGATCGTCGATCTGCACATCCACGGCAAATACGCCAAAGCCACGTCAAAGGATTTGACGATTCCGATGCTCGAGAAGTACGGCAAGATGAAAGGAGTGGACATTATCGGCACGGGCGACGCGCAGCACCCGCAATGGAACGCGCACTTGAAGGATGAGTTAAGTGAGATCGGAACATCAGGCATTTACCAATCAAAAGGCGGACAAAAGTTCCTGTTGACGACTGAGATCTCATTCGCGTACACGCAAGGCGGCAAGGGACGCAGGATTCATTTGGTCGTGCTGATGCCATCCATTGCGGTCGTGGACCAGGTTGCAACGGCTCTGCTGAAGAAAGGCCGCATCGATTACGACGGCAGGCCCATTTTCGGCATGAGCTGCATCGAGTTCGTGGACATGATGCGCGCGATAAGCCCGGACATCGAAATCATTCCGGCACACGTCTGGACGCCATGGTTCGGCCTGTTCGGCTCGAAATCGGGATTCAATTCGTTGCAGGAATGCTTTCAGGACCGGACAAAACATATTCACGCGATTGAGACGGGAATGAGTTCTGATCCGTCGATGAACTGGCGGCTTTCGCAACTCGACAACATTCAATTGGTTTCGTTTTCCGACAGCCACTCACACTGGCCGTGGAGACTGGGACGCGAAGCGACGATTCTGGATTGTCCATGCACGTACAAGGACATTCTGCATTCGATTCGTACCGGTGAAGGTTTGACGGGCACGATCGAAACTGACCCCGGCTACGGCATTTACCATTTTGACGGCCACCGCGACTGCGGCATTTCGTATTCTCCTGAAGAGTCCAAGAAAAGAAAGGGGATTTGCTCAAAGTGCGGCAAACCCGTGACCGTGGGCGTTGCCGCCCGTATTGAGGAGCTCGCCGACCGTCCGGAAGGATTCAGGCCCAAGAACGCAAAACCGCACCAGAACCTGATTCCGTTGTCTGAACTGATTTGCGGCGTGTTGGGTGTCGGGCTCGCGACGAAGAAAACGTGGGCCGCCTACAATGACTTGATGCAGCACTTTCCGAACGAATTTTTCGTGTTGCGCGACGCGACGAAAGAACAGCTGCTGCAAGCCACGACGCCTGAGATTGTCGACATCATTCTGAAGAATCGCAAACAGGAAATCAAAGTGAAGCCCGGCTATGATGGCGCGTACGGGATTCCGTTGATCGGAAAACGATTGCTGAAGATCGAACAAGAGAACCCTTCCGGACTGCAGGAGAAGCGCATCACTTCTGATTTGTCGAAGTGGGCGTGAAATTGCGGATACGGGCGAATTCCCTGATTTCCTCCGGCTTTGCCATGCGCGAAAATGACGCGCTCGTCGTGCGCATGGACATCTTGAAGTTCTTCAGCACGACAAAATCGTCCAACGAGAGCGGCGTTGACACACCCGCAATTGGCAAACACACCGTTCCCTGCGTCGCCGTACGGATGAGATAATCATTGTGTGGCGGGTGCGGCAGCTGGATGACATACCCCACAGGAACGGGAGCGTAGTCTCGTTTCATGAATGGCGTGTCGTAACACTTCATCGGTTGCGGTGCAATGGTTCCCTTTAAATGGTTTTCGGACAAGGACGCTGGTGAAAGTCACTTGGAGCTCGAGCCACGACCAGGTGGAACCGGCGATGGTCGTTGCTGCGAAAATGATGTGATGCAACGAGGAACTCAAAGAGCGAAGCTCTTTGGTTTCATGCCTGATGCTTTGCACCGGCATGATGAGAGCGAGACTTTCACCAGCGCCTCGGGCAAGGAAACCTTTTTAAACCCTCCCTATAATCTAGTGTCCAACGAGAGAAAGGAAGCGATAACGCGCAGGTGCGCGAAACATGCGTCGTGCGATGCGTGAGAAGCTCTTTTCTATCAATAGGTGTGGATGGGACTCAAACCGTTGAAACCAAGCTTGCGCGAAAAGAAGCGTTATCTTGCGTTCGAGGTGTTGGGCTCCAAACTACCGGCTGAAAGCGTTTCGCGCGCCGTCAAAAGCGCCGTGCTGCAGTTCGTCGGCGAACTCGGTCTGGCCAAGATGGGCCTGATCGTGCTGAACGACTGCTACAAGAACAACAAGGGCATCGCGAAATGTTCGCACACGTCCTTGGACACGCTCAAGGCAAGCCTCGCGTTCGTCAAGGACATCGACGGACACGCAGTCACGGTGCGCAGCCTCACGGCAAGCGGCGCCGTCAACAAGGCAAAAGCATCATTGTCCTAAACGACAATAAGCGATGAACAGAAGGTGAGTGAAGTGATATATGGAAGACACAAAATGTACAGGAAAGGAAGGCTCGCAGAAAAATCCCTGAACTACCAGTTCAAGGGCGAACTCTGGCACAGCGAAAAGCTGGACTATTTTTTCAGCCAGCCGGACATGCTCGACATGGACACGAGCAATAACGTCGATGAGGTTCCCCTCGTGTTGCCGGGAGCAAAGCAGCAAAAAAACATTGACGACTTAATCACGCAAAGGCATTAGGAGGAACAAGCACATGGCGAAAGAGGAAAACATGCAACCCATGATCCACCAGCAGATGGGTTATGACCGC
>JACQNB010000061.1 GCA_016203265.1 Candidatus Woesearchaeota archaeon
ATTCATATGATTATTCATATGATTTATAAAGGTTTCCTTCACAGAAGAAACGTATTTAAGCAGGAACCGCAAGGAAAGGTCATGCTCGAAAAAGTGGTGAACGAAGGACTGCTGCACGGAGGAGCCCACGTCGGATTCTTTTCCGGCGTCGGCATGCTCTTGCCCACGCTGAGCCAGGCATGGAACCTGAACATCAAGCCCTGGCTGTACTCGCCGTGGGGATTTTACGTCGCGGTCGCGTTGATCCTCGTCAGCGTGCTCATCATCGCGTTTCTTGCGGGCAGCGCAAGCAAACTGTTGCGCAAGATAGGCTGGCTGATCATCATCCCCGGCGTGCTGGCCTTGGTGTTCGCCGCGTTCGGCGAGATGCAGGTGTTCAGCTGGGCGAACAACAACATCACCGGCTTTTCGTACGTCGAGCCCGGCGTGCAATGGTTCGTTGGCCACAGCGTTCCCACGACGGCGCTGATGGGCGGGTTCTACATCGTGCTGGGATACGCGTTTTTGGCCATCGGACGCCGTGTATCCGGATTCGCGGAACGGATATGATCCCGCGCAAGCCGGCAATCAAGAGAACCATCCCATTTTATCCCCAGGAAAAGCCCTATACGTGCGGTCCGGCCACGATTCGCATGGCGCTCGCTGCCCTCGGAAGAAGAGTGACCGAGAAATACTTAGTCAAGATGACCGGCACCACAGCCAAGCATGGCACCACGAGCGCGCAAATGATCAAATGCCTGCGCAAGCTCAAGGTCGCGCACATGACCGGCTACAACTTACGTTATCATGATTTGATGTATTACGCCAACCAAGGCATCGCCATCATCGACTGGGCGCCTCAAGTGCTGTTTCCCTATCATCCGGAATTCGTGCACACGGAACACTTCAATCCGACTGAAGAGTCCCATTGCGCGATCGTGCTTTCGGTGAGCCCCAAGTTCATCGTCATCCGCGACCCCGTCTTGGGCAAGAAGATTAAACTCTCGCGCACCAATTTCCTGAAAGCCTGGAACAGCCCGGAAGAGGACCGCTGGATGCTCGTCGTGATGCCGAGAGAGCTTCAATAAAGGTAGCCCCACGTTCTGAGCATATCTCCTTCGTGTCTCCAACGCTGACCGATGTCCGTTCTATAGAACATGTTCGGGATCATGATGTTCTTGACCCTTGCGTACGCCTGCAAACGCGCATCTTCCATCGTGATTCCCGCGCCGGTGACGACCAACGCATAACCCGAGTTGCCCGCCAAGTGCCAGTCACCGTCAACGAACTTGACGTCCCCGAGATGCACGCCGTCCATGATGGGCTTCTTGAACAGGATCGTTGCGTCTTCCGAATAGCGCTTGAACGCGGCAGGGTCGTCGAACGGGAACGGCGGGCAGGCGATGACGACGCAGACCTGGAATCCTTTTTTGTCTTGAGCTCGAACGGTTGGTTGTGCGCGATGGCGTGCAAAAACATTCCCATCTTGCTCGTGATGCCTTCCAGGTGAAGGCTGATTGTCGGATAGCCGAAACGTGACGTGAACTCCAACGGATAAATCCCCTTTCCGTTCGCGATGCAGTTGATGTCGATGTAGCCGACGTATTTCGCCGCGGCTAACTTGTCTTTCATGCGCCCCAACGTTTCCTTGAAGATGGCGTTCGGAGGACACCATAATGCCGAGGTTCCCATCTCACCCGTCGACGGGCCGATCTCGCCCGGAAACATCTTCTTGTGCTCGAAATTGATGTTGACGGGCGTGATGAAGTCGATACCGTTGAAGAACGCCCCCGCGGCGACCTCAACGCCCGTGACATGCTTCTGCAGCTGGAACGTCTTGATCTTCTTCGCCCAGTTCTTCTTGTAATGCAGCAGGATGTCATGCACGTCCTTGCCGTCCTCTTCCTGCCCGACATACAAAAGCTCTTTCTCGTTCTGCGCATTTCCCGACGGCTTGAGCACGTATCTGCCCGGATTTTTCTCGAGAAACCTGATGGCGTCGTCAAAATCAGTGAAGTCCCAGTGCGGCAGGACATCCATGCCGACGGTCTTCATCTCGTCCTGGCCGTATTCCCGGTTGAGCTCCAACTTGTCCGTGTAATTGCTTCCACCGACGACGAACTTGCCCTGCTTTCTCAGCTTGTCCGCGACATCGCCGAAGTCGATATCGTCGAAGACGATGACATCAGCCCAGTCGATGTGCTTTTCCCAGTCATCGATCTTGTCGACGACCTCGTCGCAGACGTCCTTCTGCGCCTTGTCCTTGATGTAATACTTGACGTCATTGCCTTCTTTTTTGACTTGCCACGCAAGATCGCCGATGAGCGCAAGATGCGAGACGAACAAGAATTTCAGTTTACCAGTACCGTTCATTGCAATAAAACCCGTTTTTCAAAGAAATGACGCGATGAGTATAAAAGTATTATGCAAATGGGGAAATAAAAACGCCGCCGGCAGGATTTGAACCTGCAATTCCTTGCGGAATCGGTTTTCGAGACCGACGCACTACCGGGTTATGCGACAGCGGCAATGAATGTTACTGGAATTGTGTCAATGTCTTATTTGCTTTTGTTTCTTTCACCTTCTTGATTTCAGGAACGTGCTTGACAACATTGGCGATGACGGCATATTTAATGTCTTCAAATTGCGTCAATCGTGCGTTCTTTTTTGATTCGTTGAATGATATCATATAAAGTGCTCCCGGCGGGATTACCCCTTGCGGGTTGCCGCAGGACTTCAGTCCTGCGCGCATGTTCAAATCCCGCGTTGATTTCGTACGCGAGATATACTCCGATGTATGCTCCCGGCGGGATTTGAACCCGCGTCGCAACCGCGAGAGGGTCGCATCCTTGACCGGGCTAGACTACAGGAGCAAGGTAAAGTAAAATGCACGAGAGAGTGTTTAAAAAGGTTGCCCTTCGGGAGAAGCTTTAAATACCCTCAAGGAGGCACAAATACTACGGGCACGTGGTCTAACGGTATGACGCATCGTTCGCAACGATGAGGCTCCGGGTTCGATTCCCGGCGTGTCCACTGGGGCCGGTAATTCAACCCGGTAGAATGCGTGCATGGCATGCGCGTTGCTCGGGGTTCAAATCCCCGCCGGTCCATTGCATATTGCAAGGAGAAAAGAAAATGACAAAAGCAATCCTGTTCGACTTTTGGGGCACGCTGGCGGACAACGGCACGCGAGGCCCGACCAAGGGAACGCTGCAGATCCTGCGCATCCCGATGGAATACAAGGACTTCATCACGAAGTTCGAGTCCGTCTTTTTCACGCAGTCGTACGCGACGCAGGAAGAGGCCTTCAAGGCAGTCTGTGACGCGTTCGGAGTTCGTCCGTACCCGATCGTCATCTCCAAATTGATCGGCTTGTGGAACAAGAATAAGCTCTTCGCGAAAGTCTATCCGGACACGGTTGAAGTGTTGGAACACCTGAAAACACAGGGATACAAATTGGCAATCGTGAGCAACACCCAACAGGGCGCGGTCGAGGACGTCATGGAAAAACTTGATTTGGCGAAACACTTCGACGCGATCGTGCTCTCGTATGCGCACGGCGTGTTGAAGCAGGACGGCGAACTCTACGAGATTGCATTGAAAGAACTCGGCGTGGACAAGAAGGACGCCATCGTTGTCGGCGACTCCATCGAGACGGACATGGAAGGCGCGAAGGCTGCCGGCATCAAGGCAGTCTTGATTGACCGCCGCAATGTGCGCGAGTATCCTGAAAAGATTCTCGCACTTACGGAACTTGAGGCCAAGCTGTGAGTGACTGTCTTTTTTGCAAAATTGTAGAAAAGAAAATTCCGGCAGAAGTGATTTTTGAGGACGAAAAGGTCGTTGCGTTCTTGGACATCAAGCCCGTGAATCCGGGACACGCTCTTGTCATCCATCGCCACCACCACGTTGACATTCTGGATACCCCCGAAGCCGACATGCAGGACTTGATTGTCGGCGCGAAGAAAGTGGCGACGATACTGTTCGAGAAGGGTTTGGCCGACGGCGTCAACATCGGCATGAACAACAAGCAGGCCGCGAACCAACTCATCTTGCACGCGCACTTGCACGTGATCCCGCGCAAGATTGGCGATGGCTTGAAGCCGTGGTCGCACAAGGATTCAACGCCGGATGGATTGCAGAGCATCGCGAATCAGTTGCGTTCTAAGTAAACCTTTTTAAAG
>JACQNB010000066.1 GCA_016203265.1 Candidatus Woesearchaeota archaeon
GCTCAATCGTATGCCGGTCTTCCATTCGGCAAAGTACATGCCTGCTGACTTGATGCGCAGCGTTTTCCAATCAATGTTGGCCACGTCACGAGATACAATATACAAATTATTCTGGCTGTTCAATAAAAACGCGTATTCAAGCTTGCCCGTGAAGCCGAACTGCGTCTCGAGCAACTGGTGAATCTCCTTGATTTCCTTGCTTGTCTGGATCTTCCACGAGTCCATTAAACGCCCCAGACTGGATTCTTCTCGCGCATCAGGAGCGCGATTTCTTTCAGCAATTCCTTCTCGTCCGTTGAGAGCGCGTCCTTGAATTCTTTGTATGCGCGAAACTCGCGTTCGGTGATGATGCTGTAGAGGATGTCATTTTCCTTCACTTGCCTGCCTACGGTGACGTCAGGATAGGATACGGCGACGCGCATACCTTTCTTGGCTTCAGGAATGCTTTCCTGTTCGTGCTGTAATGCGCGCGCTTCCGTGATTTTCGTCGTCGCATGATTCATCAGTTGCACGCCGGGCTTCAGCGTTCCCGCGAGCACATCAGTTCCGACGACCGCCGGATTATTCTGCCGGAACACGTAGCCCGCTGCCAATTGGATTTTGCAGGGCTTCGTGAGGGCATCCAAGCCAGCGGACACTTGGTTGCGCTGCATGCCTGCTTTCCACGCTTCGTAGTCTTCGATCAAACGATAGATGACGGGATTCGTGAAGATCTTGAGCGTGTCGTGCGTTTCAGTAGGGATGTTGAATCCGAGGATGACCTGGTGCAGGACGTCCTTGGCCGCTTGCGCATCAGAAAGGTCTTTCTTCGTGATGGGTCCAACGCTTGCTTTCTTGACGGGGATGTTCTTTTCCAGCAAGAGGAAGTTCAGCGCCTCGAGCGAGCCGAGCGTATCCGCCTTGATGACCAACCCGTTCTCTGCCGTCTGCAGCGTGACGGCCTCAACGTCCTGCTGGACGAGCGTTTTTGCGACGTTCACGTCCGTCGCGACCAGCAACGGCATGCCTGCCTGCACGGCATCGATATCGGGCGCGGAAATCTTGACGCCCATGGCCGCCGTGACGCTCTTGACTGATTTGAATTTAGTCTTCTTCTCGCGCATCTCGGCCAAGGTGTCAGGAATCAAAACAGCCTTGACTTTGGTCACGATAGGTTCGCCCGAACTGCCGATCACGATGGTGTCGCCGGCATTGAGCGTGCCTTCGTAGATGATCGCATCGAGCGTAACGCCGAGTCCTTGGGTTTCCTTGACTTCCAGCACGGTGCCCTTAGCAGGGCCGGTGACGGCGTGCAACGACTTCTCAAGGAAGCGTTGCGCAACGCCCGTCAGGACCATCAAGAGTTCAGGAATACCTTCACCCGTGCGTGCCGAGGTCGGGACCATCGCGATTTGTTTAGTATAGTCCGAGACTCGGTCAAAGCGTTCTGCCTCGAATCCGTTTTCGAACAGTTTGCCCACAATCTCGTATAATTTCGTCTCAAACAGGCGTTGGACTTCGGGTGTTTGGGCTGCGATGTTCTTCAACAATGAAGCATCGCGGGCGTGCCAGCCCTCCAGCGTGTCGACCTTGTTCAGCGCGATCATGAAGGGCGTCTTGTATTGCTTGAGGATGCTGATGCATTCGACCGTTTGGGGCTCCAAACCCTTGGTGATATCAATCACGAGGATGGCCAAGTCAGCAAGGTTCCCGCCTCTTTTTCTGAGATTGATGAACGCCGCGTGTCCGGGAGTATCTATGAAGAGGAGGCCAGGAATCGTCAAGGTCAATTTCAGGGCGTCCAGGAGGCTTCCGCACACCTTCCGGATGGTTTCCAAGGGGATGATGCTCGCCCCGATGGCTTGGGTGATGCCGCCGGCTTCCTTGGCTGCCACGGTCGAGCCGCGAACCTTGTCCAACAGGCTCGTTTTCCCGTGGTCGACGTGGCCGAGGATGGTCACGATGGGTTGGCGCATCATGACCTTTCCTTCAGGGTGCCATCTTATATAGGTTTCTTAGGCACCAAGCTCGGCGGACGCCAATATGAGCGCGAGTGCCTAGGCCAGAGGGTCCGGCAAGGGGCCGTTTCGCGTGAATGTGATGCCGGAAACGGCACGAGCGCGAGGCGTTCGCCGAACCAAGAACGTCTCTGTTTTTGCTACTTGGTAGTGCTCCTAAAACCGAAAGCTTTAAATAGGGGGCTCTTCTCCCTAGGAGTAACACACTTGTTGCTCGTAGAGCAAAAGTGAGGGGGATTTTGCAATGAAAACGAACAAACTGTTTAGCATCGTGTCTTTGATGCTCTTCGCAGTCTTGGCCGCAAGCGCAGTCAGCGCAGTGCCGACCATCGACCGCGTCGAAGTCGACGACACACAATTGAACGAGAATCAGGTGAACTACCTGTCCGTCGAAACCGGCAGCCAAGTCACCGTTGATATCTGGTTGACCTCGAATGAGGACAACGACAACATCCGCGTTGAGGCCTTCATCACGGGCAGCGACGACAATGACGACGTGTCTGCAAAGACCTCGTTGTTCAGCGTCGAAGACAACGCAACGTACAAGAAGAGCTTGACGTTGACCTTGCCGCAGACGGCAGACGAAGACCGCTACAGCTTGCGTGTCATCGTTTCTGACCGAAACGGCGATGAGATCGTCCAGAACTACAACCTCGTCCTTGACGAGCCGCGCCACGACCTCGCGATCGAGGACGTCATCTTCTACCCGAACGGCAATGTCCAAGCAGGCCAGGCCTTCTTGAGCACTGTGCGACTGGAAAACTTCGGCCAGAAGGACGAGAACGACGTGAAGGTCATGGTCAGCATCCCTGAACTCGGCATCAGCGCAACGGACTACATCAACGAGATCGAGTCCGATGACGAAGAGTCGACGGAAGAGATGTACATGCGCATCCCGAGCACCGCGAAGACGGGCACGTACCAAGTCAAGATTGACGTCTGGTACAACGACGGCCACGACACGCTCAGCAAGAGCATGAGCGTTGACGTCGACGCCTTGCCTCCGGCACCTGCTCCGGTCGTGCAAGTTCCGGTGACACCGGTTACCCCGGTTGTCGCAGAGAAGAGCATGTTGCGTAGTGTCCTCGAGGGAGTCCTCCTCGTCCTCGTGGGCCTCCTGGTGATCGTCGCGATCATCTTGGGCGTCAGCAAGCTCTCGAGCAACGAATAAACCGATACCTTTTTCTTTTCTTTTTCTTTTATTCTTCTTTGTCTCCATGAGCGGATAGCGTCAGCGGGTTACGATGAAACACAAGGCATTCCAGAACGACTTTTGGGCACTGCGGCAGTGGCTTCCGAAACTGACGTCGCTTACGGTGCAGAACCGAGTCAAGTGGAGCGAAGAGGACGCGCGCAAGCTGATTGACAAGGTCTATTGCTCAATCGCGGAGCAACGCAACGCGTCAAACGGGGGCGTGAGCATGAGCGAATACCTGAATCACGTGCTGTGGCTCTATCCCGGGAAACCGATGAACCAGGGCCTTATCGCGGGCCACGAACTGAGTTCTCTGCTGCGGGACACACAAGCGCACAAGCCGGCTATCGCGTCGAAGGGAACGTGGACCTATCACATCTCGTTGCTGTTCGTCGACCCGCGCCATCCTGAAGCGGCTGATGTCATGCTTGAAGAAATAGAACAGTTCGCCCGGGATAATCAGTATGCAAGGCTCTCGGTCGAGGTCGCCATGCAGAACGAACAAGGCACTGACTTCTTTGCGAAGAGGGAATTCATCCTGCATAAGGCGGATGAACGCACGATGCTCTTCAGCAAACGCCTTGCGTGCCCTTCTTACCTGCCTTCGCGTGATTACCGCAGCAACCACCTGCCGCAGTTCAGCGACAGGCCGACAAAGCATACGCCACCCACGAATACGCTTCCGAGTCTGCCGGTTGTGATCGACGAATATTTCCGGGACTGACCATGGTCAACTTCACCTACCAAAACACGGAGAAGTATAAGCTCGGGGCGGGGCTTGCCCGTCGCGTCCTTGCGCATCCCGAATTCGTGGATATCTGGGCTCCGATGGCGCTTTGGGCCTCGTCCGTCGATGAACAACGGGGTTTTCTGGAGACGTTGGCAGCGGGAGCATCTGACGAGCTTTTGGAGCGCGCGGTTGCGTACGCGGAAGGGCCGCAGTTTGATATGCAAACGCTGGAGGGCAAGGCGCAGTATGCCGCGTGCCTCAAGCAGCACTTCAGCAAGCTCATCGGCGCAAGCAACGTCGAGTCCGCATAACTGCGAACGTGCAACGTTCGAAACAGAACTGCCGCGACGGGATGCGCTACGCTTGAGCGAAGCGATAAATGTCGAGGCAGTTCTGAGTAACCTTTAAAAGCAGTCTTCTTTCTTTGCAGTGCATGGTGTTGAGCGACAAGGATGCGAAAGTCCAGCTGAAAGCGGAAGCGTCCAAGCATCCGGACAAGTTCTACGCGACCGGCGTGCTGAAGGAGGAAGGTTTTGCCCGTGCGCAATGCAAGACGTGCCACAAATGGTTCTGGAGCACGAAACATTCGGATGTCTGCGGCGACCCTTCTTGTTCCGGTGGATTCCGTTTTATCGGCAATTCTCCGGCGAAATTCCAGCTCGATTACGTCCAGACGTGGCAGAAGTTTGCCAAGCTCTTCACGAGCTGGGGCTACACCCCCATCAAGCGCTATCCGGTCGTGGCTCGTTGGCGGCAGGACACGGACTTTGTGCAGGCCTCCATTTACGACTTCCAGCCGTACGTTGTGACGGGAGAGGTCGCACCGCCCGCAAACCCATTAGTGGTGCCGCAGTTCTGTCTCCGATTCAATGACATCGATAATGTGGGCATCACGGGCGCGCACTACACGGGTTTCATCATGATCGGTCAGCATGCGTTCCAGCCCCCTGAAAAGTATGACCAGCCGAAATATTTCCGTGACATCCACAACTGGCTCAAGCAAGGGTTGGGTTTGAAGAACGACGACATCACGTTTCACGAGGACGCATGGGCCGGCGGCGGAAACTCCGGTCCGAGCATGGAATTCTTCTCCGGCGGACTTGAATTGGGCAACCAAGTGTACATGAGCTACACGAACACGGATCAAGGCTTCAAGCCATTACCGTTGAAAGTGCTCGACATGGGCATGGGTCACGAGCGCAACGCCTGGTTTTCGCAGGGCAGAAGCACGAGTTACGAGACGACGTTCCCGGACGTCATCAGGAACCTGCGCAAAATAACGGGCGTGCAGATTGATGAGGACCTCATGTCGCGCTTCCTGCCGTATGCGTCCTACCTGAACACGGACGAAACCGAGAATCTTGATGAGGCGTGGAAGCAGGTGGCCGACAAGGTCGGAGAGGACAAGGACCATTTGAAAGAGAGCGTCTTGCCGCAGGCAGCATTGTATTCGGTTGCCGAACATGCTCGTTCGTTGCTGTTCGCGATTGCTGATGGGGCGTTGCCGTCGAACGTGGGCGGCATGTATAATTTGCGCGTCATTCTTCGCAGAGCGTTGCAATTCATCGACAAATACCAGTGGAATGTGCATCTAGCTGACGTTGCTGCGTGGCACGCGGACTATCTGAAACCGTTGTTCCCTGAGCTGAAGGAGCATTTGGCTGAAGTGCACCAGATTTTGGATGTCGAAAAGGCGAAGTATGACGCCACCAAGCAGAAGACATCGCAACTCATCGCGCGCGTGCTGGACAAGGAACTCACGACGAACGATTTTGTGGAACTCTATGACAATCAAGGCATTGCTCCGGACTTGCTTGCATCAGAGGCGAAGAAACTCGGCAAAAAGATCACGGTGCCGGATAACTTCTTCGCAGTCTTGGCAAGCAAGCACGAAAAGAAGGAACAGGAGCACGCCACCGCCCGAGAGGAAAAGCTGGACTTGACGGGCGTGCCGGACACCAACGTCAAGTATTATGATGATTGGGCCAAAGTCGAATTCAAGGCCAAAGTCGTGAAGGTCATTTCGTCAAAATACGTCATTCTTGACGAGACATTCTTTTATCCGACGTCCGGCGGCCAACTGCACGACCATGGCACGTTGAACCAGTACCAGGTCGTGGACATCTTCAAGCAAGGTGGCGTCATCGTGCACGTGCTCGACCAGCCGTGCAACCTGCAATCGGGCGAAATCGTCGAGGCCAAGATTGATTTCGAGCGCAGAAAACAGCTTGCGCAACACCACACGGCCACGCACATCGTGAACGCAGCAGCCAAGCGAGTGTTGGGTAATCATATCAACCAAGCGTCTGCCAAAAAGGACATGGACAAGGCGCACATCGACATCACTCACTTCCAAC
>JACQNB010000068.1 GCA_016203265.1 Candidatus Woesearchaeota archaeon
CATTTATTTGCTTGATTTTATCTCTTAGGCATTAAGGCGTGGACGTCCCTTGCCGCAGGGGCATTGACGACGTGTCTGCGGCAGGTCCCGGCAAGCATGATGGTGCTGCGACAGAAAGCAATCACCCGCGACAAATTTCCGCCATCATCCCGACACCTCTCGTATTGTGCGCTCGCAACCTTAATAAAGCAATTCGCTCTCGTTCACGTATGCCCGCGATTACGACGGGGGTTGACCAGCTGCGTGAGCTGATTGACGCCCAAGCAAGGATTTCTGTGGCTGATGCCGCAAAAAAGCTGCACTCCTCGCCACGAGTCATCGAGGACTGGGCCTCATTGTTAGAAGACGCAGGCTTCATCACCATTGAATACAAGCTCGCGAAGACGTATCTCGTCAGAAAGGAAGTCGTGCCGAAGGAACAGCAGAAGAACGTCAACGCATTGCTCCTGGAAAAACGGGAATTCGAGGACAGGACCGGCGGCGTCTTGAGTTACCTGGACCGGCTGGAGGACCAGATCAAGGCGTTGCAGCCGTTGATCACGCGCAAAATCTCGTCCGGCGATGTCAAGAAGCTCAAGTCCCTGGAGACCGAACACAAGACGACGGACAAGCAGCTCATCGGCGCGCGCTCGGACATGATGGACAAGTTCGAGAAGATTGCCGCACACCTGCAGAAGGAACGCAAGGACGTCAAGGGCTTGTTCGCGCAGTCGCTCAACGACCTGATCACGGCAAACCAGCTCATCGAACTGGAAGAAAAGGAAGCCGCCATGCTCGACCGCAATGAAGAAATCCTCGAAACCAAGCTTAAGAAAGTCTCGCAGCTCCTCGACAAGCGTCTCGTTAAGCTGATGGCGAACAAGCAGCCGTTGCACGCGAAAGTCAAGGGCCAGCTCAAGCTCCTCAAGGCGAAAGCAAAAGCGTTCCATGACGAGCTCGCGAAAGACCAGAAGGACTACGATGAGCTCAAGAAGTCAAACCGGCAGACGCATGCTGCCGTGCAGCGCGCGCATCAGCAGATCATCGGCAAAATAAAGAAGTCTCCCGGCATGGAAAAGGCGTCCGTCGCGACGCTGCAGAAGTTCCTCGCGCGGAGAACGCACATCGCGAACGTGCTCACGGCCATCGCGAATGAGGAAGCTTCACTGCGCAGAGTCGTCAAATCATTGCTCGGCAAGGGTGAGTCGTTGCCCTTGACCGACCAATCCCGATTCGAATCAGCAATCGCACGATTGAACAAGGACCTTGCTGCCGTCGCCGAACGCCGGGGCGCGCTCGAGAAGCAGGTCAAGGAACTCGTCACGAAACTGCAATAAAAAAAAGAGGTGGGTTATGGAGGTGAAACGTGAGTCCGGCATACTGGATACGTACCAGTTCGTCGCGAACCAGCTCACGATCACCGTCACCATCCAGCGCGTTCCCGACTCCTACGTTCCCGTCTATCATCTGAACACGCGCAGCATCAGCCCGACGACTGAATTGGTCATCGAGCGCATCCGGCAGGACCTCATCAGCACGGTCGAGCTTGGCCCGGTCGACATCGCGGAGCAGAAGGACCCGAACGCATTGCAGAAGCGTTTTGACGACACGGTGCAGAAGCTCGTCCGGAAATATTTCCCGGACACGGACGACAAGACGATTTCGTTCCTGCATGCCTTGGTGATGCAGCGCAGTTTCGGGCTGGGGGAGCTCGACTCCTTGATGTACGACTCGCAGCTCGAAGAAGTTGCCGTCAACAACGCGGAAGAGCCCGTCTGGGTCTACCACCGCAAATGGGGCTGGCTCCGGACCAACATCAAGCTCAAGAACGAGGAGCAGGCGAAGCATTACGCAAGCTCCATCGGCCGGAAAGTGGGCCGGCAGCTCAATATTCTCGAGCCGTTGATGGACGCGAACCTCTCAACGGGCGACCGCGTCAACGCGACCCTGATGCCGATCTCGGCGCAGGGCAACACCATCACGATGCGTAAGTTCGCAAGCAAGCCCTGGACCATCACGGACATGATTTCGACGGGCACCATCACTCCCGGCGCGGCCGCGTTCATCTGGGAAGCGATGCAGTACGAACTTTCAGTCCTCATTTCCGGCGGCACGGCCACCGGCAAAACCTCCTTCCTGAACTCCCTGTGCGCGTTCTTCCCGCCCAACCAACGCATCATTTCCATTGAGGACACGCGCGAGCTGCAGTTGCCGAAATTCCTGCAATGGATTCCGATGGTAACAAGACTTCCGAACCAGGAGGGCAAGGGAGCCGTCGACATGCTCGCGTTGCTCGTCAACAGCCTGCGTATGCGTCCCGACCGCATCCTGGTAGGAGAAATCAGAAGAAAGAGAGAAGCCGAAGTCCTGTTCGAGGCCATCCACACCGGCCACAGCGTCTACGCCACCGTGCACGCGAACAACGCGGAAGAGACCATCACGCGACTCACCAATCCGCCGATCGAGGTTCCGAAATCGATGCTGCCTGCGTTGAGCATGATCGTCGTGCAGACCAGAAACCGACGGACCGGTATCCGACGCACGTTCCAGGTCGCGGAAATCACCAAGGAATCAGAACCGCGCGTATTGATGCAGTACGACCTGCGCAAGGACAAGATGCAGAACATCGCGCACTCGAAGAGCATCATGGACACGCTGCACCTGTACACCGGCATTTCCGGTTCTGAATTGCGCTCCCACCTGAACGAGAAGGAGAAGATCCTCAAGTGGCTCGTGAAGAAGAACCTGAACACCGTTGATAGTGTCGGTGACGTCATGGCGCAGTACTACACCGGGGGCAAGCTCTCGAAGCTGCTGTCGTAAATGGTCCAGCTGTTCAAGCGTCTCGCGCACACGCTCCCCAACCTCGGGCTGAAGCTCAAGCAGTCCGGGCTGAAGCTCAAGCCCGAACAGTTCATCCAGCGCACGTTCCTGTCCGCGTTCTACCTCACGACGGGCCTGCTCATCATCGCGGCCGGATTTCTCGCGAAGGCGCCCACATTCCTGAAGATCATCATCGTCATAGCTCCCGTCTTGTTCATCCTGACGTTCTCCTATTTTTTGCGCCTGCCCGACGTGCGCGCAAAGAGAATCATGGGCGACATCAACAGCGAGATCGTGGACGCGGGCAGGTTCATGATCGTGGAGCTCCAAAGCGGACTGTCGCTGTATGACGCGATGCGCGGCGTGAGCCGGAATTTCGAGCGCATCGGCAAGCAGTTCCACGCCATCGTCGTCCGCATCGACACCGGCACCAACCTGGACGACGCGCTCAATGACGTCATCAACCTCACTCCTTCATCCGATTTGCGTCGGATGCTCTGGCAGGTGCTGAACTCCTTGAAAACCGGCTCTGACGTCGTCCAGGGACTGAAAGAAACCGTCGAGCAGATCAGCCACGAACACCTCATCGAAGTCAGGAAGTACGGCAGGAAACTGAATCCGTTGACGATGTTCTACATGCTGCTGGCCGTCATCGTGCCGTCATTGGGCATCACGATGCTCGTCGTGATGTCCTCGCTCGTCTCGTTGGACATCGATTTCACCACGCTCATCATCATCGCCATCTTTCTCGGACTGTTCCAGGCGTTCTTCCTGGCGGTCGTCAGAAGTTCCCGGCCTGCGGTGAATTTGTGACGAAGAACATCGTGCTTCGCGCGCTGGAGAGCGCGGGCTGGGACGTCCAGCAGCGCGTGCTCGAAAAGCGGTTGTTCCACCTCGCGCTCGTCATCAACTTCATCATCGTGAGCTTCATCGTCTTCCGGTACGGCTTCCAGCAGCAGTTTCCCGTGCTTTCGTTGAGCCTGATGGCCGTCCTTGCGTGGATCATCGCGTTCTTTTTCGTGCTTTCGGGATGCTGGTTCTTCCTGTTCGTCACCTTGGACCTGATTTCCTACCAACGGCGGACGACGATGGAGGAAGTGCTGCCTGATTTTCTGCAGCTCGCGGCCGCGAACTTGCGCGCGGGCATGACCCCCGACCGTGCGTTGTGGTATGCAGTCCGACCGAAGTTCGGCGTGCTCGCGGACGAGATCGGCGTCACGGCCAAGGAAGTGATGACGGGCGATGACTTGGGGGTCGCGCTCACGAAGCTGTCGCGCCGGTATGATTCTCAGACGCTCAGGCGTTCCATCAACCTGCTCATCGAAGGGCTGGATGCTGGCGGAGATTTGGCTGACATCCTGAACAACGTTGCCATCAACATCCAGGAGACACGCATCCTGAACAAGGAGATGAGCGCAAACATCCTCACCTACGTGATTTTCATCGCGTCTGCCGTGATGTTCGCCGCTCCCTTTTTGCTTGCGCTGTCCTTGCAGCTCCTGACGACGCTCACGGCCATCACGAGCTCGATTGATGTCCCCTCGGGAGCGTCCTTGGGCCTGTTCTCGTTGAGCACAATCTCCATCGCGCCCGACGATTTCAAGAACTTCGCCTTGATTATGCTCACCATCACCTCCTTTTTCAGCGCCATGATTGTGGCCATCATCCAGAAGGGCTCGATTGAAGGGGGAGTCAAGTACATCCCCCTATTCATAGGGACGTCCCTCGTTGTGTTCTTCTTGGCGGCAAAATTCTTCGGGACGTTGCTGGGTTCGATTGCGGGATGAACCAGAGCAGTGCCACAACAGAGCAATTCTTCCATTATCCCGACACTCGTATCCTGAACGAAACAATACATTTAAATATCTGAGAGTGCCAAATCCCACAACAAGTTTACAAAAGTATATACTGAGGTGATTACATGGAAAAAAGAGGACAAGCAGCCATGGAGTTCCTGATGACCTACGGATGGGCTCTTCTGGTTGTGCTTGCGGCAATTGCGGCATTGGCATACTTCGGCGTCCTGTCTCCGGACAGGTTCTTGCCCGAAAAGTGCTTCTTGCCCAGCGGAACCCCGTGTTTGGATAGCACGTTGACGGCAACGACGGCAACGCTGATCATTCAGAACTCGCTCGGGTTCTCGCTGTCGAACATCACGGTGACCGCCTGCGGTGGTTCAGCTACGACGCCTGCGACGTTGAGTAACGGCGAACAGGGAACGTATGCAGTCACGTGCAGCCCCGCCTTGACGTCCGGCGACAAGTTCAAGGGAACCGTCACGTTCGCATACACGAACGTCGACACGGGCCTTGCGCACACGACTTCCGGCGAACTGATCAAGAAAGTCGAATAAGACTGATTGTTTATTTCTTTTTTTCTTCTTTTTGTCCGCGGCCCATTGATTGCTCCCCGAGTCGTTTTTGGTGCGTTTGATTGCTATTCGAGCGCGCCAAGGCACGGTAAAGTCGAGGCAGCAACGCTTAAAAGGCACGACGTGCTTTCTCCGTCAAAAGAGGGATTATGCGCGCACAAGCTTCGATGGAGTATCTCATCCTCATCGGATTCATCCTCGCGCTGGTCGTGCCCCTCATCGCGGTGTTCTATTCCAAGAGTTCTGAAACGACCACCCAGGTGAACACGCAGCAGGCGCATGCCTTGGGCCAGAAGATAGCCGACACGGCAGAGAGCGTCTATTATCTTGGCCAGCCGTCCAAGCTCGAGTTCCGCGCGAACGTACCGGACAACATCAATTCAGTGACGTTCACGAACAAGGCCATCATCTTCGTGATGGACGTCTCACCAGGAACGACCGACATCGTCGTCCCCACGACCGTGAACCTGACGGGCACGATGAGCATCACGCCGGGCGTCCACATGATCACGGTTGAGAACCGCGGGGGTTATGTGTTTGTCAACAGCACATGAGCAGGGCAGCTGCCCTGAGAGCGCGAGCAACGGCCAGGTGGAACCGGACACGGTTCGTTGCGGCCTGAGACAGACGATGCAACGATGTGAGCGCTCGGCAGCTGCCCGAGACCAGTTCAGTCCTTGCTCGCACACCTCCAAAGGCCAGTTCAACGCGGGCGACCGTCCCGCTCTCGCATCGTTGCAATGCGCCAAGTTCCGTAGCAACGACCAATCGCCAGTTCCACCCGGTCTTTGCTCGAGCTCCTTGGTGACGGTCGCCAAAGGCCAGTTCAGCATCGAGCTCGTGCCGTTCATCATCCTTGGCGCGATTCTCCTGCTGCTGTTCGTCATCATCATCGCCGGACGGCTCACCGGGGTGCAGAACCGCGGCGAGCAGGAACAGTTGCAGCACGTCGTGGAGCAGGTGCATCGGGAAGTGAGCATCGCGGCGTCCGTGAACAACGGATATATGCGGAACTTCACGCTGCCCTTGAAACTCGGAAGCAAGGACTATGACATCGGCATCCTCAAAAACTACACCGTTCAGGCCACTACCGACCAATTCGAGGCCAGCATCGTCACGTTCAACGTCTCAGGCCAGCCATTGCAGGGGAACAACCTTTTGAGGAAGGACAATGACATCATCACGCTCAACTGAAACGCCACACTCTGTGCGCGCCAAAAATAATCTCACTCCCACCTCTTGCGGCGGAGCCGCACGAGGGCAAGTCTGGTACACGGACTTCATCATCGGCACCATCATCCTGCTCACGATGGTCGTCATCTTCTTCATCAGCATGCATAATCTTGAAGAGACACGCGAAACGCACGCGGGCACGCTCATCCGCGAAGGAAGCATCATTTCCGACAGCCTCATGACGTCAGGATTGCCGAAAGGCTGGACCAATGACACGGTCGTGCAGCTCGGCGTCGTGGATAACCAGCGCGTGAACCTGACGCAGCTGGATGCGTATCAACAGGTGCCGTACGCGACGCAACGCCGGCTGTTGCGCACGGTGGCTGACTTCGTGTTCTTCTTCGAACAGCGCGACGGCTGCCTGATTTCGCGGAACAACACGCGGCTGTACGGCAGTCCCGACATGACGGCTCCGAACGGCTCGTGCGTCACGGTCGGCATGATTGACACGGGCGCGGCGGGAAACCTCATCCCCATCACACGATACGTACTGTACGACAGCGACCCGGTCCGAATGGTGACGTATGTCTGGAATTAGGGGTGAACGCCAGATGAGCGCGAGTCACGACCAGGTGAAACCGGCAAAGGTCGTTGCGCGCAGGAATGACTCAGGGCAACGAGACGAGCGCGCGGCGTTCACCACTGGAAAGCGCCTCGCGCAGAAATTGGCGCTTCCCAGAAGGGGATTCTTCTTCACGCTCGATGCCATCCTTGCCGCGTCATTGCTGTTGCTGGTCATCCTCATCATTCCGAAGGTACTCGTCACGGAAGCGCCCATCATCCAGACGTCGTACGAGGCAACGGACATCGCGAACCTGCTGTCCGTGATGCTCGTCAATGAGGTCGACACGGCGACGATGGACGGCTGGATCGCCACGGGCGTCGTCACCAACACCAACCAGAGCGTGCTGGAGCAAATCGGCGAGTTCTGGGCGCGGGACGACAACATGCTGGCGCAAAACCTCACGCGGCAGGTGCTCGACGGATTGGTCGACAGCTACCAACTGTTTGTCGATGATGAGAACATCACCGGCACCACCGCGAACGCGAAACAGGTCGTGAGCTCGCGCAGGATGGTCAGCGGCATCACCAAAGGCCGCGAAAAGCTCGGATTTTCCGCACGAGCGTACGCGACCAAGGCGAAGAAGAACAACGTGTTCATCCTGCTCGGCGACATCATGTCCGGCGCGGTCAAGAAAGTGCCCTCAGGAAACAACCAGAACGAGGTCAATAGCACATACACGTTCACGCTGCCGGATGGCGCAACGGTCACGGACGCGTACTGGTTCGTGGAAGCCGCGTGGACCGACAACAAGTTCAAGGCCTACCTGAACGGCGACCTCATCCCCGGCAGCGACGCCACCGGCAGCAAATTGATGACTGATCTTGAATCCTACATCCTGCCCGGCACCAACACTGCGTCCGTCATCGCGCGTTTTGGAGCCTCGGGACCTGACGCGGGCGAAGACGGAGCATCGCACTTGGTCGTCACCTACACGACCGAGACGCCGTCGACGCTGGAGAACCTCAACAAGAAGTATTTCGCGTACGTTGGCAGCAACTCAAGCATCCGGTACAAGAAACCCGTGTTCACGCTCGGCAACGTCGCAAGCATGGACGTCGAACTGGACATTCTCGGCACGAACGCGACCCTTGGTATCGTCGTGCAGGGCACGCAGTACAATGTCTCGCGCAAGAACGCGACTGCCGGGCACATCAGCTGGTCGTCGTCAGAAATCCTGACGAATCTGACCAACAACGGGCTGTCGTTCGCGAACTTGACCGGACAATACTTTTGGATC
The DNA here is from genome assembly GCA_016203265.1 of Candidatus Woesearchaeota archaeon. Taxonomy (GTDB): domain Archaea; phylum Nanobdellota; class Nanobdellia; order Woesearchaeales; family ARS49; genus DSQK01. The sequence goes on from JACQNB010000068.1 coordinate 8,209, forward strand.
GCCATCGATGTCGGCATGTACAAGGCACCCGAGAATCTCGGCCCGTACCGCGCCATCCTTTCCACGTCCTACGTCGAAATCGAGACCGACCAGACTGAGGAGATTTACGGCAAGCTCGACCTCACGACCATCGTGCCGGTCTTTTCCTATAGCTCTGCCCAATCCGGCAGTTTCTACCGCACTCTTGACTGGAAATACAACATTTCTCCCGGCACGACGCCGTTGATGACTGACTCGCAGCTCGCATGGCTCTACTCGTCCGGTACGGATCCGAGCCAAAACGCATCCTCAAACGCGGTCACGCTCTACAAGCACCCCACACAGCCGTTGATCAAGGAGTTCGCGCGCATGGGCTTCAGCCAGTCGAAGGGCGCGGTCGTGAACGGCTCGAATACGTACAAGCTCAGGTTCGGTTCTGGATATGGAGTTGACCCGTTCAATTCGCTCGTGTTCACGACTGCGTTGGTGGACACCATCGTGCCGTACGGGAACGCGTTCGACACCGAGGATGAGGCGGTTGCCGACGCCATCGAACGCCTGAAGGAACAGTTGGGCCAGTTCATCAACGCATCCGAGATCGGGACGGATACGGCCGGCTTAAGCAACGTTCCAAGCTTATGGGGCCCTGCAATCGTGGAGGTGCGCGCGTGGCGTTAGGCAACCGCGGCTTGTTCTTCACCATTACCGCCATTCTTCTTGCGGGCTTCGCCATCATCACCCTCATGGCGGTGCAAAAGCAGGACACGAACGGCCACGCCGTGCAGACCAGGATTTTGACGCTCGACCATTTCCTTTCGGACACGAAGAAGGACTTCGATCGTGCGCTGAACATCGGCAGTTTCCGCACCATTCTCGGACTGGAGGATTACATGATCGAGAAGGGCGTGTTTTTGGATGACATCGACGGCGCGTTCTCAGCCGCGCTGATGAACGCAACGTACAACGGCGAATCGCTTGGCGTGGTCGAGAACGCGACGCTGACGTCATGGAGAAATCGCGTCGAGGCGCAGGCTGCCAGCATCGGTTTGACGCTCGACATCGAATTGGAGAGCATCACTCTTTCGCACATCTCGCCATGGGAGCTCGAAGTCACGGCGGACGCGCACCTGACGCTTTCGGACACGTCAGGATTGGCGAGCTTCGAGGACGACCACACCGGCAGCACGATTGTCAGCATCATCGGCTTCGAGGATCCCGTGTATCTGTTGAACTCGTACGGTCGCGTCACGAACGTCATCAACCAGACGCCGTACGAGAACTTCATCGCGGGCAACAGCACGGCGAACCTGCTGGATCACATCTCGCACGGGTTCTATCTTGCGCACAACGACAGCCCGAGTTTCCTCATGCGATTGCAGGGCATCCTGAACGCGTCGCCGTACGGCATCGAGAGCCTGGTGAACCAAACGAAATTGGCAGAGCAGGATGTGCCCACAAAGACAAAGACTGCTGTCGACTACCTGTACTTCAGCAACATGAGCACGTCGGATACTGCCGTGCCCGACACACCGAGCTGGTTCCTGCTCGACAGCGAGCATGTGGACGTTTACGATTGAGCAGTTTGGTCTTCACGCACGAAGAGCAAGACAATAATGCTCGCGACGAAGAACGGAATGATGCTTCCTAATGCGACGACTTGACTTCCTGACCACCACGACACGGCACCGAAAAGCACCGGTCCGAGGCTTGCGGAAATCTTGCTCGCGAGCCCGTTGAAACCAAAGAACTGGCTTGCCTTGTCTTCAGGAACAAGTTTCGCGAGCAGCGTTCGTGCGGGAGCTTGCGACGAGCCGATGACGATGCCGGTGAGCACGGCGACACCCATCAGCATCTCGAATGACGGCTTGAGCATCAGCAAAATGACGACGATGACCCAGCCGATTGAGCTTGCCATGATGATGGATTTGCATCCCCAACGGTCGGCAAGTCTTCCCGTGATGACGGTTGCCGGAAATCCAACGACGTAGACCGTCGCGATGACGAGCATGGTTTTCACGACGCTCAATCCCAGGGTAACGGTCGCATAAATGGCAGTGAACGAGAAGATGGTGTTGAGCCCATCGCTGAGCAGGTAAAATGCCGCAAGGAAAAGCAGCACGTTCTTGTGCAAACGCCAGTTCTTGAGCGTTTCGAACAATGATTTGAATGCTGCCGGAAGTGCTTGACTCACGTTCATGGAAGCGGCGGGATGTCGATGGCTGCGGAGAAATATGAATGCCGGCAGTGCAAAGATGAGGAAGAATAACGCAGTTCCTGGGAAAGTGAGCAAATAAGTTCCTAGATTCGGTCCTTCAAAGCCCTTGATGAAGAGCGGGATGAGCACGATTAACGCGACGAGGCCTCCGATATAGCCAAGTCCCCACGCGAATCCAGAAACTCTCCCTTTGTTGTGGTGGCTCGCGATGTCCATAAGGAAGCTGTCATACAACACCGCACCTACCGTGTACATGAAGTTTGTCAGGATGAAGAGTATGCTCGCAAAAAGCAAACCCATCCACGGCGTGAAATAAAGAAGTGCCGTTCCGATGATGCAGAGCACGGTACTGAGGATGAGAAGTTGTTTCTTGTTCTTGGCCTGGTCTGCGAACGCGCCGATGATTGGGCACGCCAACGCCGCGAGCGCGACGCTGATGCCGAAGCTCAAGCCCCAGTAAAAATCCGCCTGTCCTGTGTTCCCCGCAAGAAAAGTGCGATAAAAAATTGGAAAGAGCATCGAAGCAACGACGAACCCGTAGCTCGAGTTCGCGAAGTCATAGAACGCCCAGCTCCAGATTTCTTTCTTGGATGGCACTTGCATACGTCAAAATATGCAGGGACGCTTATAAAGTTACTTGTGAGTATACCAGAACTGCATCTTATCCTTCTCAATCTTATCAACACGACAGAACCCGAAGCGCTCGAACTGGATGACGTCATTGACGTTGAGCGTCTTGACATCATGCTCTGCATAGCCCTTGACAATCGTCGCGTCCGGCATCACGATTTCGGTCTCGATCAAGTCATGGGCATGCTCGGCAGGCAGCCAGTGCATCGTGGACTCGCCGTGCTTGCGGTACGCGTCGACGTCCTGCGAATCAAACTCGAACCCTTGTGCCGTTTTTGTGAAGTTCAGGCACTCCATCAGGCGGTACAATTTGCCTTTTTGCAGCGCATCGTGGTCTTTCGTTGCGATGAAGAACGTGTCGTGCGTGACGAGCTTGCGGTTGCCCCACTCGGCGTGCTCGGGATGCAGATGGAGCGCGACTTCTCGTGTCGGAGCCTTCGCAATCGTGATCTTGACGGGGTCCTGCACGAAAAAGTAGCGTTTGGTCTGCGGGTCCAACAATTTCCGGTTGATGCTCGCGATCATGGTGAAGTCGATGTTGGCCTGGTCTCGTTTCAAACCAACTTCCATCACGAGTTCGCGGATGGCTTCCGGCATGATGCCTCGTCTGCGCAACGCACGCAACGTGACAAGTCTCGGATCGTCCCAACCCATCTTGCTGGTTTCGACGATGTCCCTGATTTCGCGGCCTTTCGTCGTCGCGCCGATGACGTTGAATCTGCCGAATTCGAAAATGGTCAGTTCACGGTAGCCGAGGGCCTTCCGCAAGAGGTCATGCAGTTCTGCGCGAAGCACGAACTCAGCCGAACGCATGACGTGCGTCACGCCCATATGCTCTTCCATCACGACGCTGGCCATGTCATACAAGGGCCAGACCGCATACTTGTCGCCTTGCAGGTAATGCGTGTGCACGTCGATGCGGTACAGGACAGGATCGCGCAACACGCCATTCTTGGAACTCATGTCGCCTTTATAGCGGATGATGACTTCGCCTTCTTTGCGCTTCTTCGCAAGCATATCGTTCCATATCTTCAGATTGTCTTCCACGGGCGTGTCGCGGTGCGCGCATCCGATGCCTTTGAAGCGCAAGTCGCGCATGATGTCCTGGTTGCACGAGCACGCGTACGCGTGCCCTTGCTTGATGAGCGATTCGCCGGCGTGGTAGAAGAGAGCCATCTCGTTCGACATGATGGTCTCGCCGTCGGGCGTGATGCCCAGCCATGCCAGGTCGTCGCGGATGGCCTGCAGAAAGTCGGCCGTTGATTTCTCCGGGTTCGTGTCCTCGAATCGCAGGAGGCATTTGCCTTGGTACTTTTTCGCGAACAGGTAGCTGACGAGAAACGCCATCGCGTGGCCCAAGTGAGGATACTTGCTCGGTTCCGGAGGCATGCGCGTCACGACCTTGCCCACGTGCGCGTGCGGAAGCTCCGGAAGCTCTCTTAGCTTTTCCTCGACTTTCTTCTCTTCAAGCATTTCCGGCGCGAGCTGTTGCAGTTCGGCAAGCTGCGCTGCCGGCTTCATGGCGTTGACCTCTTTCACGATTGAGGCAATGTCTTTGGAGACCTCATTCATCTTTGCCTTCAAAGAGGGATCCATGCCGAGAATCTTGCTGATGATGGCTCCGGGGTTCGCCTTGCCGTCATACTTGATTGCGTTGTGCAGCGCGAACTTGCGGATTTCCAAGGAGAGGTTCATACGTCAACCGCATCGAAGAGCGTATTTAAAGCTTGCTTCAGAATGGGCTGATAAGTTAACGTCAGGTATAACAACGCGATTATCTGAAGTTTCACGAAGTGAAATTTTTGGATTTTTCGCAGGAAAATTCCAGATAATCGCTGTTATGTCGGGGTGAGCGAAGCGAAAGGGTGCAACCCGTCCCCGAGGATTTGCGAAGCAAACCTCAGA
>JACQNB010000070.1 GCA_016203265.1 Candidatus Woesearchaeota archaeon
CTTTTAAAGGAGTAGGCCTCGACTTCGGATGGAGGTTGACCTTTGTTTCGGGTGGAGTTTGTCGACGAGAACGAGCGTCTGATGCGCGTCTTTCTGCATTTTCAGCACGTTAATAAATCGCATTTGATTTCTTCCTTCATGATCGAGGAACACTGGGTTTGGGAAGGGAATCCGGTTCGTTCGCGTTGGATGTTGCCGTCGAAGATCAACAAGAAACTTCCCGTGACGCAATCGTACGGCATCTGTTTCACACCAAAAGGAAACGTGCTCGTCTGTCTCGATGGCAGGGCAAGGGAGGGTAATGAATATGGTTGGGCTCTCCCCGGCGGTACACCCGAACCGGGCGAGATCGTCGAGGAAACGCTCGTGCGCGAAATCAACGAGGAAGTATCGGTCTCGCTTGGTGCGCACAAATTAATTGGCTATCAAGAAATCTGGCACAAGAAAACTCCGCATCCGAAGTACGGCGCGAAATATTACCAGGCGAGATTTGTCGCCATCATCAAAAAACTGAACCGCCAGAAAATCGATCCGTGCACAAAAACAATGTATCGGCGCAAACTCATCGCGCCGGAAGCGTTTACAAAGACCGTGCACTGGGGGAAAGTCTCAGACGAGATTTTTCGCGTCGCGTATGCTGCGTTCAAGCAATGGAAAAAGAAAGGGCACTTCTAACCGTTACTTTTGCGTTCTCTTCAGCACATTCTCAGCCCACTTTCTGGCAGTCTGCAACGCCTTCGAGACGTGCGTCGAATAGGTTGCGAAGACTTCTGCTTCGTCCTTGACGCGGTTGCCGTAGTTGTGGAAGAACACTAAATTATGCAGTTCGAATTTCAACGGAGCAACAGGTTTCTCGTCGGCATATCCGACCGTAATGACCGCGATCGGTTCGATGTTGTCAGGGATGTTACACGCTCTCCGGAGCATGGCTTCATCGAACGCGCTCACGGCGCACGCGCCGAGATGCTGTGCGTGCGCGGCAAGCAGCATGTTTTCGATCGCGCAGCCGCCGTCGAGCAGCGCGTACAGTTCCTCCCCGCGTTTGCCGTAGTAGCGTTCTGACTTCTTCGGCTCGACGCACACGACGATGTGCACGGGGGCCTGCATCATCCAGAACTGCTGCAGGCACGCTTCCGCGATTTCGCCACGTTGTTCGGGCGCGATGACGAGGATGAACTTCCACGGCTGCAGGTTGCCGGCAGACGGCGCCAAGCGTCCGGCATCGAGGATCCTGCCGACCTTTTCGAATTCAATGGGAAGGTCAAGGTATTTTCTGATGCTTCTGCGGGAACGGATTGCCTCCAAGGCAGACAGCAGCTCCTCTTTTTTATGCATGGGGGGACAAGCAAGAATCCACTTATAAAGCTTTCAGTCTGTATATTCCACGGCTTCGTGGTACAGCGCGCTCGCGATATGAATCATCGCGCCCGCCAGTGTGTTGCGGTCTGCCTCGTCAGTGATGGGACAGGACCGTAATCGCGCAAGAAGCGAGTCCCGGGGAAAGCCGTGATCCGCCAGCACCCGGTCGACAATCTCAGGATGCGGCATGCCGTTGGCGAGGAGCGCAATCAGTTTCGGGACGTGCTCTGATGCGCGTTGGGCGTACACATCGGTTTCCGCCTGGTTCAACAGGTCGCCCAACGCATACAGTTCAGGTTTCGTTATGTTTGTGAGCATAGTGATTGTGCGTATAAAGATAATGCCATCCCAGTTGTTCGCCGATGTTGATGCAAGCAGTCCTGAGCCGGTTTTGCTCGTGGTTGGGCAATGAGTGATAGGTCTGCACTGCCTCGACGAGCATCGCCATGTGGTATTTTTCCTTCGCGAGCGCAGCAAGCACAACAGGATCGCTGGTCTGCATCCGCAACCGTTTGATGAGTTGTTCCGGTATGCCTGAGGAGGGATTCACGCACAAGTCAATGCCGGTGCGCACGAACAATTGCGATAACTCCATTAAAAAAATAATAGGGATGTGGTACTATAAATTGATTCCTGTGCTGCAACACTAATCTTTTTATAGCGACGTGCACGGCAGAACGTATGCGCTATGGGGATGTGGTGGAAGTGTATGAGCAGCTCGCGAAAACAAGCAAGCGTCTTGAGAAAACCTACTTGTTGTCGCAATTTCTCAAAATCATTCCTGTTGCCGAGATGGAGCACGTGCTGCTGTTAGTGCAAGGGCGTATCTTTCCGGCCTGGGACCAGCGCGTCATCGGCATGGCCACGCAACTGGTCGTGAAGACGTTGGCATTGTCGTCCGGTGCAGAACAGGACGTCATCGACGCCATCTGGCAAAAGACCGGCGATCTGGGCGAAACCGCGTTCCAGCTTGCCGGCAAGAAGAGGCAAGCCACGCTGTTTGCGCAGGAATTGACCACGAAAAAAGTCTTTGACAACCTGCGGAAACTGGCGACGCTGGAAGGCATGGGCGTCGTGCAGGCGAAACAGCAGTTGGTGGTTGAGCTGCTCACGTCAGCCACGCCGCTGGAGGCAAAATATCTGGTGCGCACTGTATTGGAAGACTTGCGCGTTGGATTAGGCGAAGGCACGTTGCGCGACGCGATTGCGTGGGCGTTCTTGACGGATGCGCCGTATGACGTCGCCAAGAAAGAATTGACGTTGGATGACGCGCAACGAGAAGAATACGCAAAACTCATGGGTGATGTGCAGTATGCGATTAATCTTACGAATGACCTTGCGACTGTGACTCGGACTGCAAAAGAACAAGGTCGTGCAGGGCTGCAAAACATCACTTTGAACGCGCAGACACCCCTTAAGGTCATGCTGTATCCGAAAGCGCAGTCGATTGCGGACGCGTTCGAAATCGTCGGCAAACCCGCCGCCTTCGAATACAAATATGACGGGTTCCGCATGCAAATCCACAAAAAAGAGGGCAAGGTCACGATTTTCACGCGCAGTCTCGAGGATGTCACGGCACAATTCCCGGAAGTCGTCAAGCTCGTGCAGGAACGCATCAAGGCATCAACCTTTATTTTGGACGGCGAAGCCGTCGGGTTTGATGTGAAAACGAAAAAATACGTCGCGTTCCAGAACATCAGCCAGCGCATCAAGCGCAAGTACGATATTACGGAATTGGCCGCAAAACTACCAGTCGAGCTTAACCTGTTCGACGTCATTTCTCTTGAAGGCAAAAATCTATTGCAAGAACCGTTCTCAGAACGCAGAAAAATACTCTTGACGCTGCTCGATCAAGAGCCGTTCAAGATACGATTGGCCGAGCAAGTGATAACGGACAACGACGCGGATGCCGAAGCGTTCTACCAGCGCAGTCTCGCGGCAGGCAACGAAGGCATCATGGTCAAGTCTCTTTCGGGCGCGTATGTTCCTGGCGCTCGCGTCGGCCAAGGCGTCAAAGTCAAGCCCACGATGGAAACGCTCGACGTCGTCATCGTAGGCGCAGAGTGGGGTGAAGGCAAACGAGGACAATGGCTCGCGACGTTTATAATTGCAGTTCGAGATCCGGATACGGGAGAATTATTGGAAATCGGTCGCGTCGGCACCGGATTCAAGGAAAAAGAGGAAGAGGCCGTTGATGGAGGAGTCACATTCCAGAAAATGACGGATGTGCTGCGGCCACTCATTGTTTCGACCGAAGGCCGCGTCGTCATGGTGCAGCCGAAACTCGTGCTGGAAATCAAGTATGAGGAGATCCAAGCCTCACCCACGTACGGTTCGGGTTATGCGTTACGTTTTCCGAGGTTCGTGAGACTGCGCGAGGATCGCGGACCCGAGGACGTGCACACCATCCAGGACGTCGAACAGCTGTATGCGGGACAGCGTTCGCGTGGGAAAGGTATTTAAAGCGTCCATCGGCTTTTGAGCATATTCCAAGTCCCCGTAGTATAGCTTGGATATGCTCAAAGGACAAAAACGCGCTCCCGTAGTATAGCTTGGATAGTACGCGGCCCTGCGGAGGCCGCAGCCGGGGTTCAAATCCCCGCGGGGACGTCTATATTGTTACCACTACTAGGTGGCTAATAAACGAAACATTTATAAAGGGCAACGAAGGTTATTGACGGTATGGGTGAAACGGAAAAAACAGGCATGAATGATCTTGAGCGGAAGCTCGAGCGCATGACTGAGGACAAGAACGCATGGGAACGCAAAGCAAAATTGCTCGAGCGCGCCAATGCATCCATCCTCTACGTGAACGACCATAGCTCGCAGACCATGCGTATGATTGACGGTCGCCACAAGGAAATCAGCCCGTTGGAACAGACGTGCCGTGCCATTGCGCATACCATCACCGAGGAATTCTCCAAAACAGGTCCGGTCGAATGTGCGGTCAGCCTATCGGTTCCTACCATTGAGAAAGATGACCAGGGGAATGCGAAGATTGCCGTTTCAACCTATACGGTGAAACCTGAAGATGATGCCTCGTGGGCAGATATCAACGCGGTCCACCTGCGCCAAGGTGAGGCGTTCCACAGCGAAGTGCTTCCGTTCGACCACGGTAATGCGCTCATCTATCTCACCAAGAAGCTTGATGCCTGCGATCTCGAGGTGTCTGAGCAGATCAAATTCATGAATGTCGTCAAACCGCATTTCGCAACGGCACTCGCGAACGGATATGGCCGCTCAAAATCGATGCATGCCGCCGAACAGCTGACGAAGAAATTCGTCCGTGGACATCTGGGCAAGAACTACAAACTTGATGACATCGGCATGCTTCCTTGCTTTTTCGACAAACGTTCCGGCGTGCAACTGCTGAATATCGTCCTTCGCAGCATGCGCAACCTCAAGGAACCGGTCAGCATCGGGCTTTTTGACGTCGACAACTTCCATGACTACAACGGCGCGTTCGGTCATATCCAAGGAGATGTCGCGCTGCTTCATCTCGGGTTGACGATGTTCCAGAACATCCACCATACCCACCCCCATAATGATGCGACGATTCAAAAACTCTATCAGGAATTGTTCCATCCCACGGGACCTGGTGACCAAGTCAAAGAGATCGATTATGACAAGCAATCAAAGATTTGCGCCGATTGGAAAAATGAGGTCGTCGAGAATCTTATCGTGAAACAACCTCGCGATTTTCTTATCCGATACGGCGGTGGCGAAGAA
>JACQNB010000071.1 GCA_016203265.1 Candidatus Woesearchaeota archaeon
CCCATCACGCTCGCCGACATCCAGCAGGACATGCGCTCGTTCACCACTCCTGATGAAGTCGCGCAGTACGCGCTCAAACTGCTCAGATATTCCGCGTCCGTCGATCCGGCCGCGCTCGAGACGCTGTCGCGCTACGGCCTGCAATCGCAGTACCGTTCCAACCTGTTGCGCGAGCTCACGGACGCGTTCACGGGCATCGCGAACAAGAAACATTTCAACCGCGAGATCGTGCGCAAGCTGCAGGCAGCCGAGGAAGCGCAGAAGCCGCTTTCCCTCATCCTCTTCGACATCGACAAGTTCAAGCCCGTGAACGACACGTACGGCCACGCGGTGGGCGATGTCGTCCTCAAGTCGCTCGTGGGCGTGGTGCGCACGCACATCAAGCAGGCTGATTTCTTCGCGCGCATCGGGGGCGAGGAGTTCGCCATCATCGTGTTCGGGGGCCATGACGTCGTGGCAGGCCTTGCCGAACGGCTGCGTACGCAAGTGGCGGAAACGATGCGCAAGGTGGTTGCCGAATACCATATCACCGATCGGCCAACGGTCACCATCAGCCTCGGCACGGCGACGTACAACGGCCGCGGCGAACGCCTGGGCAACACGGAAGCCACGCATGCGGCGGAAGCGCTCATCGGCATCGCGGACAAGGCCCAGTACCTTTCGAAAGTCAACCGCAACACGCTGACCATCGGCGCCGAGGTGACGGCACGCGAACTCATCCATTAATGTCACTCACAAGTAACGAAAGATTTATAAAGGGATTTCCCTTCCTCTCACCCATGGCAGTGAAGGCATGGGTCAGCGCCGAGCCGGCAGGAACAAAGAATCACCTCATTCTGCACACGGCCCAAGACGGCGCCGAAGAACGCACCGAAATGCTCATGTTCGAGGCAGCACCGCACACCGGCAAACCCGATCTCGTCACCGAGACTCTCGTCGCCACCATCCGCAACGCATTCTACATGCATCCTGAAATGAACCTGATCGACGACCTGATGCAAACGCCCGTCGGCCATCTGCTGGAACCGCAGGACGACCTTGCGGCCTACGCGAACGCGATCCATCGTTGCCGCGAAGGCATCGAAAGCAGACTGCTCTACTGCATCGGAAACCATCTCATCACGAACGAACACGCAAAACGATTGCTCAGTTTTGGCAAAATCCTGCAGCCCTATGTCAAACCCTTCTTGATCGGCGACCAAGCGAAGTTGCACGAAGAGATGGACATGCCAATGTCCGACTTCGCCCGCGGCTGCCTGTCGCGATTGATTGTTCCGTAACCTTTAAATAGCACCTCCTGCTGCTACAAATCAGCAATTCTCACAGGGAATCTCAATGTCTGAAGAGAAACAAGCAAAAACGGGCACGACAACGGTCGCAATCGTGTGCAAGGATGGCGTCATCCTCGCGGCAGATAGGCGAGTCACGGCCGGCTACGTCGCCAACAAGAAGTACCACAAGATCGTCCAAATCACGGATAAGATAGCCGTCACGGTCGCGGGCACGGTCTCAGACGTCCAGCTTCTCTCGCGATTGCTCAAGGCAGAACTCAAGCTCAAGGACATCCAGACCGGACGGATCAGCAGCACCAAGGAAGCGGCCAATCTCCTGGCAGGCATGGTCTACAACAACTTCCGCAAGTTCAGCTCGATCCCCGGCATCACGGGCTTTTTGCTTGCGGGCATCGACGAAGCGGGCCATCACGCCTACGAAATCGGCATCGACGGCAGCGTCATGGACATCGAAGAGTACACCTCTGACGGCTCGGGCTGCGTGTTCGCACTCGGCGTGCTGGAGACCGTGTACAAGAAAGGCATGAGCATGGACGAAGGACTCAAGGTCGCGATCAAATCCATCAACGCGGCAATCCAGCGCGACACGGCATCCGGAAACGGCATCGACGTGCTGGCCGTCACCGTTGACGGGGCGAAGTTCATCTACGACAAGGACGCGACCGTTCGTTTGGAAGCATAATCATTTCGTCATCTGAAAAGAGGGGAGTTACGACGATCAACGCAGAGACAAGAAACTACTATGGCAGACATCATTAAAGAAATCATCAAACTATTACCGGAAGGCAAGGTGGCAGACGCGGCCTTTGAGGGCGCGAACATCGTGCTGTACACGAAGGATCCTGCATTCTTCCTGAACGACGAAGGCATCATCCGCCAGGCAGTCAACGAATTCAAGAAACGCATCGAATTGCGCCCTGATCCGAGCATCTGCATGGACCAGGAAAAGGCAACCAAGGAAATCAAGAAGATATTGCCGGAAGAAAGCGGCATTTCCCAAGTGCTCTTCGACCCGCCCCGAAGCATCGTCATCATCGAAGCAGAAAAGCCCGGACTCGTCATCGGCAAAGGCGGAGAGCTGCTGCGCACCATCCGCGAAAAGACCCACTGGGTTCCCATCATTCGACGCACGCCGGCAATCAAATCCCAAATCGTCGATAACATCCGCGCGGTATTGTTCCAGGAGGCGGACTACCGCAGAAAATTCTTGGACAAGACCGGCCACCGCATTTACGACGGCTGGATGCGCGGCAAAAAGCAGGAATGGGTTCGTTTGACGTTCCTTGGCGGCGCGCGACAAGTTGGTCGTTCGTGTCTGTTCTTGCAAACGCAAGAATCACGCATTTTGATTGATTGCGGCATCAATGTCTCTGACGATCGCGAACCGTATCCGATGCTGGACGTGCCCGAATTCCACATCCAGGACTTGGATGCAGTCATTCTTTCGCACGCACATACGGACCACGCGGGTTTCGTGCCGTACC
>JACQNB010000069.1 GCA_016203265.1 Candidatus Woesearchaeota archaeon
AGGCTCTGCTTGGCGTGGTACATCGCGAACTTGTTGTCCTTCTTCAGCAACAGAACCAATACGAAACCGATGATGCTCAACAAGTACGCGAGAAACGCCCACAACTTGCCGTCATCTTGACCTTTTGCCATTGAAATTCCTCCTTTTACGGGCTTGCGCCCTTGATGGCCGTTTCTCCTTCTGGGAGTTTAATAATCTTTCGTGGGCAAGGAATATAAGCAAGCATGCGCTTTTTGCATCATGCACGTGCTCTTCCTCTGCAATCAAGGCCAACATCGGGCTCCAACGGCTGCCAAACTGTTCTCTGTCCGGTTTGAAACGCGTTCGGCAGGACTGTATAGCGATTCGCCTGTGACGGAAACACAACTTGCGTGGGCTGATGTCATTGCAGTGATGGAAGATGAGCAACGCATCGAGCTCGGTAAACGATTTCCCAAGCTTTACCTCGCGAAGAAAATAGTAACGTTGCACATTTCGGACACGTACGCATACGGTTCGTCGGAATTGATTGCTGCGCTGCAAGCAAAAGCAGACCTCCTTACACCGGCAACGCAATCCGAACTTCACGCGGCGAATGCCGTTTCTGCACATTAAACAGCGCATAACCGATGAGTTTTCCTGATTTCTCCGAGCGACGCACAAACACGTCATCACCTAATGCATCATAGTACGATGCGACTGCTTTGCTGAAACGAACTTCCAAAAAGTCCCCTTCAGCATCATAATAGAGCTGCATGTGTTTCATATTCGTTTGGTGAAGTAAGCAGTGATGATAAAACCGTGGCCGTTTAAATATTTTACCGCAACCAGCAAGTATCTTTTGCGTTCCTTGTACAATCGATAGTACCATCGCGTTTGCATGTCGTGAGTGCTGGGTATGATAACGAGCGGATCGACTAAGGTTTCCTTGATCCATTCGACGTTGATTTCTGCATGTTCCTGCGCGATATGTTTCCATCGTTCGGTCGTCAATCGCAGCATCCGTTGCGAACGATCCTTGATTTCGAACATCATGTGCCACGATACGCCCCTTGACGTTCAAGTTGCAAACCATACCGTTGCGCACATTGCGCAAGACTCGCATAGTGTTGCTCCTTCAGTGTTGCATAAATGACGTTCTGCGCAATCAAGCGCTCCCTTCGGTCAATGATTGCGCCGTGCACCTCCAGGAGATGCTCCAAGCAATGCTTGAATCGTTCTTGCGTGATGCACGCCGGAAGCGTGCGTTCATAGTTGAGCTTGACCTTCATTCCACCCACCTCGCGCAATCAGGAATGCCGTGGCCGAACCACTCTTCATACCTTGCGGAAGGTCCGGCTGCCTTTTGGCATCGGCTCGCGGCAACTAGGACGCGGTCGTCAATGCTTTCATTGCGCACGGCTTTCTGCAGCGCGAACGCCCCCGCGACGCACGGCGATGCCATGCTCGTCCCCGTCATCGTGCCGTAGCCGCCATCAGGCAGCGTGGACTGCACGTTCTCGCCCAAGGCGGCGAAGTCGACATAGCCGGTGTTGCTGAAGCCAGAATGTTCTTTCGTGCGATTGACGCTCGCGATGGACAGGACGCCCTCGACCGAGGCCGGAAAGCTCGGCGCGCTTGAGGATTCATTGCCGGCAGCCGCGATGATGAGAGCACCATACTCGCGGCTGCATTCGATGATGGCACGCTCTTCGTCCGAGCACTGGTAGCCACCAAAACTGCAGTTGATGATGGGAATTCTGTTGCGGTAGCAATATTCGTACCCGAGCAGAATGTCGGCTTCCGAACCCATGCCTTCCTTGTCAAGCACGCGGACGGCCTTGAGCTTGACTTCGGGCGCGATGGACGCCACAATGCCTGCGACGTGCGTGCCGTGGCCATGCTCGTCCATCGGTTCGTCCGTATTCTTGACAAAATCAAAACCAGGAACGCCATCGAACCGCGACGCGAGCGCGGGATGCGTGTAGTCCACGCCCGAATCCATGATGGCCACCGTGACACCCTTGCCACGCGTGACTTTATGCGCGGCGTACGCGTTCAGCATCGTGACGTGCTCCAAGGACCCGAGGGCGCGCCTGCCGATGACGGGCTTGGGCAACGGAACGACAATCTGACGCGCCGGACGCATCGAGACGAACTCGCACTGGGGAGGATGTTCCGTCTGCAAGTTGCGCATGATGCTCGCGAATTCCTTCGGGTCGTTGCGCAGGATGAGCGTTTCGCTGGACTCCAAGGCGACGCAGTCCGAGCCGACATAGTGCCGCACGAATGACGCGCAGGCCTTTTTCGCGGACGCGTTCTCGGCACGCACCGTGATGATCATGCGGTTGCTTGGCTTGACAAAGTCGTTGGCGCGTGCTTCGTCTTCGGAACGCTTCTTCGGCGAAAAGAGGGTTGGAGCGTAGGTCTTGATGGTTTCCTTGACCGCGAAGAACGCCCTATCGAGCACGTGATAGTCCTCGTTGAGATAGCCATCAATGGCATGCTTCAGCGCTTTTGCGTCATGCGCTTCCAACGCGTTCGTGACGCGCTCGTACCAGCGCGCGTTCTTGTCCTGATGGAACGCGTCTTTCGCATAGGAAGGCGGAATGATGAGCCGCGTGTCGGGAGGGTAGAGGACTTTGGTCGCGCGGTTCGTGACAATGCCGAGTTGCAACGGTTGTTCTGCGACAAGCTCTTCCAGAGGGTCTTGGAGCGTAATGATGGTGTTGGCAACGCGTTTTGTGATGGTTGACGTGACGTGCCTTGCGGCGATGCTTCCCTCATGACCGAGCAACGTGACGTCAATGCCGGCATCCGCGAGCCTGCTGCCGAGCTTGTCCGGCTGCGTTGAGAACTTCAGCCATCGGCTCGCGTAGTCTTGGCAGAGCTGTTCGACCGTTCGTGTGCTTTTGGGATTCTGCGGCATCGCGAGCGTGCTGCCCAACTGATAGATGGCCTGGTCGTTGCCTGATGCGACTGCATAGGCTTCCTTGTGGTTTGCGTACAACTTCATGCAACAGAATGAGCGATTGCCTTTTAGGTGCGTTGCGGGAGAAAATCCGGAAAGTTTCCGGCAGCGCCGGAAGAACCACGGAACCGTTTAAAAAGAGCCCGGAAGGTTTCCGGAAACGGACGCCTCCGGTTTATAAAAAACAAAAGTTCATTCGCAAATTATTTAAGGGGTGGTGAAGGAAACAGTGTATGGTCATCAAAATCATTCACGAACGCTGGAAGTGCATCGGATGTTCTTCGTGCGTTGCCGCGGATCCCGACCGTTGGGTGATGTCTGATGACAACATCGCGGACCTGAAGGAGAGCAAGCACACGAAGGTTCCTGAAGGAACGCTTGAGGAACGCGAGGTGGCTGATGTCGGCCAGAGCAAGGAAGCGGCAGACATTTGTCCGGTCAATTGCATTCACATCAAAGAAGAGTAATTTTCTA